>JAGLTR010000063.1 GCA_023135155.1 Gammaproteobacteria bacterium | reverse complement strand
CCAGCTAAGAAGAAAGTAGTTGCTAAGAAAAAAGTTGCTGCCAAGAAAAAAGTCGGTCGCCCAGCTAAGAAGAAAGTAGTTGCTAAGAAAAAAGTTGCTGCCAAGAAAAAGGTTGGTCGTCCAGCCAAGAAGAAAGTAGCCGCTAAAAAGAAAGTCGGTCGTCCAGCTAAAAAAGCTACTGCAAAAAAAGTAGTTGCTAAACGCGGTCGTCCTGCCAAGAAAAAGGTTGGTCGTCCACGTAAGGCCAAATAGTCTTTTCGACTAAATAAAAAAGCCACGCAAAGCGTGGCTTTTTTTATGCCTTACAAAAAGGGCTTGTTACATAGTCTCAAGAACCTGCAATACTCTTTCACCAATATCTTCAACTGACCCCAAACCATCAATACGAGAAAAAATAACAGAGCCATCATTGCTAGATAACTGTTGATAAAATTCAACTAACGGCTCAGTCTGCTGATGATATACATCCAAACGCTTACACACCGTCTCTTCCTTATCATCCTCACGCTGCATTAACTCCTCACCTGTAACATCATCTTTATTCTGCACAACCGGAGGGTTATATTCGACGTGGTAAACTCGACCAGATGCCAAATGCACTCTACGCCCCACCAAACGCTTCACAATTTCATGATCGGCAACAGCTACCTCAATCACATAATCAATATCAACACCAGCATCAACTAACGCTTGTGCCTGTGGAATAGTGCGAGGAAATCCATCCAGCAAAAATCCATTCACACAGTCTGGCTCAGCGATACGCTCTTTTACTAAACCAATAATAATGTCATCTGAAACCAAAGCACCTGCATCCATTATTTTTTTCGCAGCTAACCCTAATAACGTTTCAGCCTTAACCGCTGCACGCAACATATCACCAGTCGATATTTGCGGAATATTAAACTTATCACAAATAAATTGTGCTTGCGTGCCCTTGCCAGCACCGGGACAACCTAACAAGATAATACGCATGTAACTTCTCCGTTCAGACCTGTAGTGGAATAAAAGACAACCCTATTAACGCTAAACCAGCGATAATAGAAACAATTGGTGTACTAATTGGAACTTCAGTAGGATTTCTAACATGACGACGAATCTGCATCAAACCACCAAAGATCAAGCCAGCACCCGCCGTGATACAAATAGCCTGAATAATACTGCGCACTACCATCTCATTCCCAAAAATACCTTGCGCCATATCACCATAACTCTGATCTTGCGAGGCAAGCAACTGTAACGGCACAAATAGACCGCTAACAAAACCTAAAAATTTTATCCAATACTCTTTCATTGCGCGCAATTATAGCGAGTTTCCCCTGATGAGCCAACTATTGCAGTTTTTCTGTACGTATCCGTCCGGTCTGACTCCCTATAATTTTCCAGCTTGCCACTCTCTTCACCCCATCCCCAGATAACAAAAAACTCCCTGCACCACTCATCAAACGCCCTAAGGGCGTAAACTCCAAATAATCATCATTACCAAAACCACCATTAAAAACTAAGCGCAAATTACTTGGCAACGGCGCAAACACCCTTAACACTCGCTTCCGAGAATCAAGCAACGCAATCTGACCTAATGACCAAGTACCACCACAACTATTACCATCACTACTTTTGCAAAACCTCACATTTTCACCGCTGCTTATTGCAGAGCTACGCGCATAATGCAAAGCTGAGACAACATTGTTTACCGCAACACTCTCTTTGTTTCTACCAACAAAATGGCTCAGCGATGGCAAACCAACAAACATCAAAATGCCAACAATTACCAAAACAACTAGCAACTCAAATAGCGTAAAAGCGTTTTTATTCATGAGTCCCGCGCGACATCATCCGAGCCAATTTCACCATTTTCCCCTGCACCTTCACCACTTCAATTGCATAACCTGCAATCTCAATCTTCACTCCAGCTTTCGGTATCGCCTCTAAATGCTCAATAATTAAGCCGCTTAAAGTTTTCGGACCAGCAATAGGCAACTGCCAATGTAGTTCACGATTTAAATCTCGCAGATTAATCCCACCATCAACCAAAAAACCCCCATCCTGCTCAGCCATAATTTCCTTGGGTACATTTTCCGCCTCAGAGGCAAATTCACCAACGATCTCCTCCAGAATATCCTCGAGTGTCACTAACCCTTGAATATCACCATACTCATCAACCACCAAAGCCAAGGATATTTGCCGATGCTGAAAATTCAATAACTGCGCTGTTAACGATGTGGCCTCAGGAATAAAATAGATCTCATCAACAGCTTGCAACAAACTGTTCTTCACTAACTTATCCTGCAATAAAAGCTCAATTACTTTATGTATATGCAGAATTCCCACAACGTTATCAACACTATCGCGATAAACCAAAACATGCGCATAGGTAATATCAGCCAGCTGTTTTAAAACATCAGTCCATTTATCATTAATATCAATACCAATAATTTCATTACGTGGCACCATCACATCATCAACAGTAATATGCCTCAGATCTAAAATACGCAACAACATATCTTGATGGCGATCAGTAATTTTACTAGCAGACTCATACACCACCGTACGCAACTCATCATAAGTAAGCGGATCCACAACATGCCGCTTAACCTGAAGATGTAATAAACGCAATAAACCATTTACAAAACCAGTCGCTGCCCAAACAATTGGATATAAAATAAACAATAATATCTGCAGAGGCCATGAGACAAAAAATGCGAATTTCTCTGGATAGGAGGCAGCAATAGTTTTCGGCAGAATCTCCGCGAACACTAAAATCAACAGAGTCAAAACAATCGTTGCTATTAAAATACCAACATTTCCATAAAGTTTAATGGCAATAATTGTTGCTAACGAAGAAGCTAAAATATTACAAAATGTATTACCAATTAAAATAATCCCCAACAGGCGATCCGGACGCGCCAGCAACCGATTCGAGCGCATAGCACCGCAATGCTTTTTCCGCACCAAATGACGCAAACGATATCGGTTCAAAGACATCATACCTGTTTCAGAGCCAGAGAAAAATCCAGAAAGCAAGATGAATAGTATCAGAGCCAGCAACAAACCGTGCATATTCATATCCTCCTATATTAAGTCTTATCCTACCACCATTTCCCATTCGAAATCGATACCGTTATAATCCCCCCTTTCATTAGCAAACAGAATCGAGAAACAGCATGTTCAGCAACCTATCAGAAAAACTAACCAGCACCATTAAAAACCTAAGTGGCCGCGGCCGCCTGACGGATGACAACATCAAAGAAACGTTACGTGAAATTCGCATGGCACTCTTGGAGGCTGATGTTGCGCTCCCCGTCGTAAAAAAGTTCATAGCTAAAATTCAAGAGGTAGCCCTAGGACAAAAGGTCCTCGATAGTCTACGTCCAGGCGAAACCCTCGTAAAAATCGTCCATGACGAAATGATTAACATCATGGGTGAGACACTCGCGGAGATCAATCTCAACACTGAGCCACCAGCAGTAATTCTTGTCGCCGGCTTGCAAGGTTCAGGTAAAACCACCACTACCGCCAAATTAGCTAAGCTCCTAAAAGAGAATAAAAAGAAAAGCGTCATGGTAACAAGCACCGATATTTATCGCCCTGCTGCGATAAAACAGCTAGAAACCCTGGCTGAACAAATCGATGTGCACTATTTTCCCAGCAACACTAAACAAAAACCGGTCGATATCGCTAAAGCGGCAATAAAAGAGGCGAAGAAAAAATTCATCGACATCGTTATTGTTGATACCGCTGGCCGCCTTCACATCGACCAAGAGATGATGGCGGAAATAAGCGCCATTCACAAAGCAATTAACCCTATAGAAACACTTTTTGTTATTGATAGCATGACTGGACAAGATGCTGTTAATACCGCCAAAGCTTTTAATGACACCCTACCTTTAACTGGCGTAATTCTCACCAAAACCGACGGTGATGCCCGTGGCGGTGCCGCTCTTTCAGTGCGTATGATTACCGGCAAACCAATTAAGTTTATCGGTGTCGGTGAAAAAATTGATGCTTTTGAAGTTTTCCATCCTGACCGTATTGTCTCACGCATTTTGGGCATGGGTGATATTTTAACTTTAGTCGAAGAAACTCAAACAAAAATCGATCAGAAAAAAGCCGAAAAAGTCGCCAAAAAAATCATGAAGGGCAAAGGTTTTGACCTGGAAGATTTCCGCGACCAACTACAACAATTAAAAAGTATGGGCGGCATCGGCAACCTCTTAGGAAAATTACCTGGCATGGGCGCGCTCCCTAAAGCGGCTAAAGGCATGGTCGACGATAAAATGTTCACCAAAATGGAAGCAATGATAAATTCCATGACCGGCAAAGAGCGCCGTTTTCCTGCGATAATCAAAGGCTCACGTAAACGTCGTATCGCTGAAGGCTCTGGCAATCAGATTCAAGATGTAAATCGCCTAATTAAGCAATTCACACAAATGCAAAAAATGATGAAAAAACTTAAAGGCGGCAAAATGCTGAACATGATGAAAAACATGCAAGGCATGCAAGGTTTCGATGGCTTTCCACAATAATTATCAAGGAGCAACAAAATGTTAAAATTCTTCCGAGGCATCGCGTTATGTGCTACATGCATATTCATAACTACGAGCTTTGCTACAACCAAAGTGTGTTACAAAATCAATAACATCTCCCCAAAAACTTCCCTTGCCGGCGAAACGCTTAATATCAAATCTGTAGCATATACCAGTAATGATGATCTGATTATTACGACTCAGCAAGCTGTCACAATAACAGTAAGCCTTATTAATTGCGATGGCAGCACACCATCATCAACAATCTCACAATCAACGACGCAGGCAACAATTCAGCCAGCTATCGTACCGTCGACGCCTACAAGCAACACCAACAACCATAATGATGAAGCTAAAGTCACTAATGGCGGTCAAGGCTCGATACCAGCTCTGAGCGACAACTACCAGGTCTCAAGCGACGACACTATGCTTATCATAACGCCTGCAACCACTGATTGAGATTCCTGAAACGAAGGTGTAGAATGCGCGGTTCTTTACTGAAGAATAAGAGGTTAGAGTAATGGTTGTTATAAGATTATCAAGAGCTGGCGCTAAAAAACGCCCTTTTTATCACATAGTTGTAACCAATAGTCGCAATGCGCGCGATGGTCGCTATATCGAACGCTTGGGATACTATAATCCAAATGCTCGCGGCAATGACGTTAGAATACAGATGAATCAAGAGCGTGCTCAGTATTGGACCGATAAAGGTGCACAGCCTTCTGAGAAAGTTGCTTACCTAATTAAGAACTTCGCTGAGATCGCTAGCGGTAAGATCGAAGAGCAAAAAACGGAAGAACGCGCTAAAAAAGATGCTGTAAAAGCTAAAGCAGCTAAAGAGGCTGCCGCAAAAGTTGAAGCCGAAACTAAAGCTGCTGCAGAGCCAAAAGAAGAACCTAAGGCTGAAAAAGCTAAAGAAGAGCCTAAGGCTGAAGAACCTAAAGCTGCTGCAGAGCCAAAAGAAGAACCTAAAGCTGAAGAAGCTAAATAGTTATCTGCAGATAAAATACGACCCCGTAAAGACACTCATCTTTCCGGGGTTTTTTATAAGCACTACCTTAATATCATGAAAAAAATAATCGTCGGAAAATTCGGAAAAACACATGGCGTAAAAGGTTGGCTACACGTACGTTCCCACACCGATCCTATAACAAATATTATCGATTACCTACCCTGGCAGATAAAAAAACATGGCGCCTGGGAAGAGATATCCATAACCGACACGAAAATACTACCAAACAGTGTGATTGCAAAAATAGCCGATATCGATAATCCTGAAGACGCGAAAAAATTCACCAACTACGAAATAGCAATAGAACCAGAACAACTACCAAAACTAGAAGCTAATGAATATTACTGGAGCAACCTTGAAGGTTTAACCGTAATAAACACCCAAGGTAAAACTCTTGGCACTATAGATCATCTCATCGCAACAGGAACTCATGACGTCATAGTCATAAAAAACAGTAAAGAAATTTTAATTCCATATATTAACGATGTAGTTAAAACTATTGATCTAGAAAAGCAAACTATCTTAGTCGAGTGGAATGAAAATGCGCTTTGATGTCATAACAATTTTCCAAGAGATGTTTAGCGCGCTTGAACACAGCATTCCAGGTCGTGCCGCTACAAATAACATTATTGATATTAATTATTGGAACCCACGCGACTTTACCAAAGACAAACACCGATGCGTTGACGATCGCCCCTACGGCGGTGGCCCAGGAATGGTTATGATGGCGCAACCCATGCATGACTGCATCCACAAGATTAAAGAAAAAAATAGCACCGCTAAAGTAATTCATCTATCTCCACAAGGACAACTCCTTGATCAAGACGGCGTAAAATATCTCGCCGCCCAAGAGAACCTGATTCTACTCTGTGGTCGTTACGAAGGCATCGATGAACGCGTTGTCGAACAGGATATCGACGAAGAGTGGTCAATTGGAGATTACGTGCTAAGCGGCGGTGAATTAGCTGCGATGGTAATGATTGACGCCATCACCCGTTTACTCCCAGGAGCACTAGGCGATGCTGAATCAGCCGAGCAAGATTCGTTTACCACCGGTCTTTTGGACCACCAACACTACACCCGTCCAGAAGCATTTAATGGACAAAAGGTACCAAAAATGTTATTAAGTGGCGCTCACAACGCAATAGCTCGTTGGCGCTTACGTGAGGCACTGGGTCGAACCTACTTAAGGCGACCTAAGTTGTTGAAAAAAAGAGGTTTGTCAAAAGACGAACAAAAATTATTGGATGAATTCATAAAAGAAGAGAGAGAACTGTTATGAGCAACATAATTGCAACGCTAGAACAAGAACAAATGCAAGACAAAGAAATTCCAGCCTTTGCGGCCGGAGATACTGTCGCTGTCCAAATTAAAGTTAAAGAAGGCACCCGTGAAAGGCTACAAACCTTTGAGGGTGTTGTTATCGCCATTAAAAACCGCGGTCTACACTCAGCCTTTACTGTTCGTAAAATCTCCCACAGCGAAGGTGTCGAGAGAGTATTCCAAACTTATAGCAACCTGATTGCCTCCATCACCGTAAAACGCCGTGGTGACGTAAGAAGAGCCAAACTTTATTTCCTACGTGATCGCGAAGGCCGTAGTGCTAGAATCAAAGAAAAAATTGTCAAAAAAGCTAACAAGAAAGCTGACAAAAAATAATCAAAAAATCCCGGACCTGCTCCGGGATTTTTTTATACCCCATTATCACTACTATAACGCATTGCGTTACATGACGTAACACGTTATACTAATCATATGATCATTAGCTATAAATGCAAGGAAACCCAAAACATATGGGCAGGAGAGCTTTCCAAAAAACTCCCCAGATCCATACAACAAATAGCCAGAAGGAAACTGCGTATATTAAATAACGCCAAAATCATAACAGACCTAAGGATTCCACCAAACAACAGACTTGAGGCTCTCAAAGGAAAAAGACACGGGGAACATAGCATAAGAATTAATAAACAATGGCGACTCTGCTTTAAATGGCAAGATGGCAACGCTTATAACGTTAAGATAGAAGACTATCACTAAGAGGATAAAAATCATGGCAAAATTAGCAAACATTCATCCAGGCGAAATACTGTTAGAAGAATTTCTGGCTCCTATGAGCATTAGTCAAAACAAACTAGCGCGCGACATTGAAGTTCCTCCTCGTCGCATCAATGAAATAGTGCACGGCAATAGAGCGATTAGCGCAGATACAGATTTAAGACTATCAAAAGCACTTGGGACTTCTGAAGGTTTTTGGCTCGGCTTACAAGCAGACTATGACCTTGAGGAACGACGTAAAATTATAAAACAACAACTTAATCACATTCATCGTTTATACGAAGGCGTTTCTGTGGCTACATAATAAAAAAACCACCAATGTCCCAACCCATAACAGAAAACTGGCTTTTAGAGGATCAAGGAAACCCTTGGCAGCTCACCTCGAAGCAAATGCACAACTCCCCTTACCCGTTTATCGCCAATGGCTATATCAGCCAACAAATTCCACCAGAAGGCCAAGGCATGCTGACACCACAGGTACACTGCTCACGCAGCGGCAGCCTTATTCATGGCCTCTATAACGAACAACCGCTACCCAAACATATTTTAGAGTTTGCTCACGCCCACTTTCCTAAAGATCACCCCTTAACCCAACAAGCTCTCGCAGAAATACCACTATGGAGCACACTGCAACTAGGTATTGATAACATAAAATACACGCGCGCTAACGGCTGCCATAAAAATTATCAACAAACTTTAGACTTAAAAACCGCAACCGTAACCACAAAAGACACCTGGACAGCTACTGAAAACAAAACAGTAAAAGTTAACACGAAAATATATCTGTCATATGCTGATAAAAATCTCGCTATAATTACCACTGAATTTACACCTAATTTTAACGGTGAAATATATTTCGAAGACATTATTGACGCCTCGATAATAAATCCACTTCGCAATATCAACATCACCACCGGTGAAATAAATACTTTAACAGCACAAACTAATACGAAAGATAACACTCTATTAATAGCAAGCAAGATAATCACAACAGAAAATCCTAGCGCTACAACTACAATAGAAAAAAATAGCACTAAGATAAACCGTAAAATTACCTTCCACGTAACAGCGAAACAAAAACAGATCATCACCAAACTAGTAGCCATATATACCAATCAAGATGGCGACACTTTACCCGCACAAGCAACTACCCTCCTAAATAAAGCCAGCGAAAATCTCGTAGCATTTCGTAAAGCTCACACCAAAACCTGGCACAAACTTTGGCAACATCGTATCGAGATTGATGGCGCCCCAGGACTGCAAAAGCTCACCAACACTGTCCTTTATCAGTGTTACTGCCAACTACGCAAAGGAGTTAACTGGAGCCTAGGTCCAACCGGCATCAGCGGCTCTATGCAGTGGGCCGGCATTATCTTTTGGGATGCAGATCTCTGGATTGGCCCACCGCTAATGCTATTAAACCCAACTCTAGCACGCTGCATTTATCAATATCGCCACCGCATGCTAGCAGGCGCCAAGCGTAACGCCCAAGCTAAAAGCTATGCTGGCGCAAGATTCCCTTGGGAAAGCACCGACACTGGTGACGAAACCTGTTTTGCCTATACAGCCGAACAAGATCACATCGTTGCTGATATTGCGCTCACGCAATGGCAGTATTATTTAGTCACGCAAGATAAAAACTATCGCCAGAAAATGGAGGAGATTATTCTCGCCTGCGCAGACTATTGGACCGATAGAATTGTTTACAATCAAAACAAAGACCGCTATGAAATCCATAATGTCTGCTGTGCCGATGAATATAGTGGCATCGTAAATAACAACACCTACACCAATTATAGCGCCGTTAAAACTCTAGAAATTGCCAGCACCATCCTTAAGCAACAGCAAAAAACAATCCCCATAAAATGGCAACAAATAATTAACAAAATGCACTACCCTTACGATAAACAAAAAGACCTATTTTTAGAATATGAGAATTATAACGGCGAAACAATTAAACAAGCTGATACCGCTCTTCTTATTTATCCTTACGCCATGCCTTTATCAAAAGAGCAAAAAAACAACATAGTAGAATATTATCGCCATAAATATCCACACGAAAAAATAATGATGGGCTCAGCCTTTGACGGCATAATTTATTGCGAACAACAAAAACCCGAAAAAGCTTGGCAAGCACTCTTAGATTTACTACCACATTTTCTCGGTCCATTTTTGCTACCAAGCGAAACACCAACCAACAACGTCTTCTCCTTCATGACCGGTATCGGCGGCTTTTTGCAATTAATCATCAATGGCTTCGCTGGCATTAGGATCAACACAACCACCAGCCACCCCGAACCTACTCCTACTCTCCGTCATCCCGCACTTGATGCGGGATCCAGAAGCACACAAAGTGTGCACTATTCTGAACAAACTCTGGATTCCGCGGTCAAGCCGCGGAATGACGTAGAACAATTAACCATCAACCCCTGCCTACCTAAACAAATATCTGCGATAAACTTAATCGGCATTCATGATCAAGGCGAAAACAAAACCATAGAAATCACCAGAGAACAAAATCATGATAATTAATACCCCTATAGGCAAATTATTAATAGCAACGACCAACTAACAACACTAGAGTTTTATCATGACAATAAAAATGCGCCCGCAATATAACAGCATCATCAGAATGCACCAAAATAAAAAAATGCACCAACCCAACAGAATACCCCATAAAACAAGACGCGATAAATCGCGTCTCTACGCCAATATATGAAAACATATAAGGGTGATTACCCATATAACAGATCCTTAAGAAAACGTTAATCTTCTACAGGTATACTGCCCGCCATGATTACAGCTCAACACATATTGGCAATTCAAAACCCAGACAATCGAAGATGGTTTATGAGAATAAATAGAAGTGCTTCATGCCTGGAAATTACATCTATTGTCGACAATGGTCTACTGAACACAAAACCAAAATTATGGCAACTACTAAGCAACTTTGAAAGCAGCATAAAAACGATAAGAATTATTACACCTACTATTTCGACAGATGAAGCTAATCAAATAGTAGCCTCTCTTGCTGTGATTACTCCAAAAAAGATGTCTATAAGATTTATGACGGAAGAACCCAGCAACTTACTTGAGATACATTGCAACCATATCTCTCAAGAAGCACGTAAAATAATACAGCAAGATAGCAGAGTAAACGTAATATTGCCAAAAGCGTCTACTTCTTCACAACCAACATCTTTTACTATGTAACTACGAACGCGCCCGCATCAACGGAAACAGGATAACATCGCGAATCGATGGCGCATCGGTAAACAGCATCGCCAAACGATCGATGCCAATACCCTCGCCCGCAGTCGGCGGCATACCATATTCCAACGCTGTAACATAATCCTCATCATATGGCATAGCCTCTTCATCACCAGCTGCGCGCTCTTCAACCTGCGCTCGGAAACGAGCTGCTTGATCTTCAGGATCATTTAACTCTGAGAAACCATTCGCCAATTCACGTCCAGCAACAAAAAACTCAAAACGATCGGTCACAAAAGGATCGTCATTATTACGACGCGCTAAAGGCGAAACTTCGGTTGGATAAGCAGTAATAAAAGTCGGATGATTCAAGCGATGTTCAACCGTCTTCTCGAAAATTTCAATTTGAATTTTTCCTAAACCATAATTATCTAAAACTGGGATTTCCATACGCTCAGCAATTTTCACTGCCAACGCACGATCATCCAACTCTTCTGGTTTAATATCTGGATTAAAATGTAAAATGGATTCTTTTATAGTCATGCGATCAAACGCTTCAGAAAAATCAATGTCAATACCCTGATAATTGAAACGCATTTTACCTAATAACTCTTGCGCCAAACGTTGCAACATATTTTCCGTAAAATCCATTAAATCATTATAATCAGCATAGGCCTGATAAAATTCAATCATGGTAAATTCAGGATTATGGCGCGTTGACATACCCTCATTTCTAAAATTACGATTAATTTCAAAAACGCGATCAATACCGCCAACAACACAACGCTTCAAGAACAGTTCCGGCGCAATACGCATATATAACTGCATATCTAAGGTATTATGATGTGTAACAAATGGTCGAGCCGCAGCCCCACCAGGGAGCGTTTGCATCATCGGTGTTTCCACTTCCATAAAACCATGCTCTTTAAATATCTGACGCATAACCTCAACCATCTGCGCACGCATTTTAAATATGCGACGCGTTTCATCATTAACCATTAAATCGATATAACGCTGACGATAACGCATCTCATGATCAACTAAGCCGTGAAATTTATCAGGCAGTGGTCGCAAAGATTTTGACAACAAACGAATACTACTAGCGCGCAACGATAACTCACCAGTTTTAGTACGAAACAACTCACCTTCAGCACCAACAATATCCCCAAGGTCCCATTTCTTAAATTCAGCATAAACCCCTTCCGACAAATCATCACGACGTAAATACAGCTGAATAGTACCACTCATATCTTTTATAGTAACAAAACTCGCCTTACCCATAATACGTCGCGTCATAATGCGTCCGGCAACACGTGCGCGAATTGGATCTGCTTCCAAAGCATCATGATCATGGCCTTTATATAAACGCTGCAACTCCTCAGCAAAACTATCCGGTTTAAAATCGTTCGGATAAGCATTACCCTGCTCACGTAGCTGCGCTAACTTCGCTTTACGCTGCGCAATCTGTTCGTTTTCATCAACCTGTGGAGTTTCAGTTTGTGCGTTCATAGTTTTATTCCAATTATTAATAACGAAAGTGGATTAGTATCATGCAAGCCGCCAGGGAATGCAAGAAACACCAAACAATGCATCGTCATCCCGCAACCAAACAATGCATCGTCATTCCGCGGCTTGACCGCGGAATCCAGTGCGTCAAAAATACTGCACACTGCGTGTGCTTTTGGATCCCGTATCAAGTACGGGATGACAAATGCGAGTATGGGATGACATGTGCGAGTACGAAATAACATGTGTGAGTACGAAAGATGACGTGTGCGAATACGGGACATAATCATTTGTTTTCACGTAAAAATAATATCGAATAAGACTTATCCAATACCTTAAACCCCTTGCTTCAAACTCTCTTCAATAAACATATCTAAATCACCATCTAAAACCGCCTGCGGATTTCTTGTCTCTACTCCAGTTCGCAGATCCTTAATTCGAGAATCATCTAATACATAAGAACGAATCTGACTACCCCAGGTAATTTCCTTTTTCGAATCTTCCAAAACCTGCTGATCTGCAGACTTTTTCCGCATCTCTAATTCATATAATTTCGCGCGTAACTGCTTCATCGCCTGCGCCTTATTTTTATGTTGCGAACGATCATTTTGACACTGCACCACAATACCAGTTGGTTCATGCGTAATTCTTACCGCAGAATCAGTAGTATTAACATGCTGGCCACCAGCACCTTGCGCGCGATAAGTATCAATTCTTAAATCTGATGGATTAACATCAATCTCAAAATCATCATCAATTTCAGGTGCGACAAAAATAGAAGCAAAAGAAGTATGGCGCCGATTGCCCGAATCAAATGGCGATTTACGTACTAAACGATGCACCCCAGTTTCTGTACGCAACCATCCATAAGCATAATCACCACTAAACTTAATTGTCGCGCTTTTAATACCAGCGACCTCCCCTGGTGAAACCTCAATTAATTCAATTTTAAAGCTGTGTTGATCACCCCAACGCAGATACATCCTCAACAACATCTCCGCCCAATCCTGCGCCTCCGTACCACCTGATCCAGCCTGCACATCAACATAAGCATCATTAGCATCCATCTCGCCAGCAAACATACGCTGAAATTCTAAAGCTTCAATCCTCTTTGCTGCGCGCTCTAAATCAGCAACAACTGCGGCAAAAGTATCCTGATCATCCTCAGCTACCGTTAATTCAAGCAACTCGCGCATATCAGCCAACGAATCATGCAGCTCAGATAAACCATGCACCACTTTCTCAAGCTGCACACGCTCTTTACCCAAAGCTTGCGCACGCTCTTGGTTCTGCCAAACATCTGGCTCTTCTAATAGTTTCGAAACCTCTAAAAGACGCTGCGCTTTAACAGCATAGTCAAAGATACCCCCGAAGAGCGTTTTCCCGCTCCACGAGATCAGTGAGTTGTTCAAATGTAGAATTAGCTTCAATCATGGCTTCAAGGATAATCGCTGTTAAGTGGCATTGCAATACGAGTGGTCGAACCACTGAAAATTGTATTTTTCAACACCCGCTTTCATGATAAAGTACACGCCTTAAAACTTATGCCGGAGAAAAACATGCACCCAATGATCAACATAGCAGTTAAAGCCGCCCGTCAAGCCGGAAAAACCATCCTTAGCGCACTTGAACATCTAGAAACAATTCAAGTTAGCCTAAAAAGTCGCAACGACTTTGTGACCGAAATTGACAAAATAGCTGAGCAAGAAATCACCGAAATTATTCTTAACGCTTACCCACATCACAGCATTCTCGCCGAAGAAGGTACCGAAGCAAGCGGTAACCAACACCTATGGATTATTGACCCACTAGACGGCACAACAAACTTTATTCACGGCTTTCCACACTTCGCTATTTCCATCGCCGTAAAATATAGAGACCAGATAGAACATGGTGTAATTTACGATCCAATTCGCCAAGATCTGTTTACCGCAACCCGCGGTGGTGGCGCGAAACTGAATGAAAAAAAGATTCGTGTTAGCCCACATAAAAAACTAGAAGGCTCGCTCGTAGGAACTGGCTTTCCATATGCCCATCCACAACAGTTAAAAATGTATTTAAAAACCTTTGAAGAACTATTTCCAAAAGTATCTGGTATTCGTCGTTGCGGTTCCGCTGCATTAGACCTAGCCTATGTCGCTGCAGGTTATCTCGACGGCTTCTGGGAATTTAATTTACAACCATGGGATATAGCAGCCGGCGCTCTAATGATAAAAGAAGCTGGCGGCATAACCAGCGATCTACATGGCGGCGAAAACTACATTGAAAGCGGCAACATTATTGCTGGCAATCCAAAAATTCATAAAGAAATTCTGGAATCAGTGCAGAAGGCGTTAGAGGAATAAGCTAATACCGCAATTATTTTTTTATTTAAATAAATTAAGTAATTATTCAGCGCCGTGAACT
>JAGLTR010000062.1 GCA_023135155.1 Gammaproteobacteria bacterium | reverse complement strand
TGGCGAGTTATAGGAAGGGCCATCTCAAGAATTGAGGCAAAGTTGGCATTGTTTGAAATCATGGTGCCAAGATCAAGGTTTAGCTGAAAGTTTGCGTTATTAACTTTTTTGACTAAGGAAATTGCTTCCGACGTGTTGACTATGAAGTCAGCTCCATATTGTTTTGGAGTGGCTTCAAGTAGAAAACACACGTTATGCTCGCGAGCGTAATTGCCAATGTCCCTGAAAAAGTCGATAGAAATCTCTTCTGCTCTATGGTCTAGCATTTCACCTTTTATGCGATTTCCTGGCGAACCAAAAATCAGCACATCCGCACTGAGTGCTCCAGCAAGAGAGATGGCTTTTTTTAGGTGTAGCTTCAAATATTTTCTGGTTTCTGTATCTGCGAACAACTTCAATTCATTGTGTTTGTATAATAGTGATTGCAAAGAGACTATGCGTAGGCCTAGATTCTCAATTGTTTGTTTTGCTGCAAATATATTTTGTTGTGAGGTATTATATGGGTCACTAAATAATCTTGACGGTGCGATTTCTAGGCCTTTTATTCCCAGTTTGGTCATTAGTTCATAAATTTTCTTGTTTTCAAAGTCGTGCCAGGCAATGTTCGAAATGGCGAGTTTATTCATTGTTATTGCTCCAGCTTGTCACAAATTTGGATAGTTGTGTGAATATCTCATTCTTGCGGTAGATATAGCCGCCATTTTTGCCGTAGACATTTGCATAGTTAGTTTTCATATCGTAAATATATGGGGGAAGTGCAGTTTTGTTTGAAAAGTTAACGTTGAATATCTTTTTTGCTATTTCTTTTGCCGTTGTTGGTTCTGTGGCTAGATTTAATACTTCTATGTTGTTTTCCAAGGCAAGAGAAAGGTCTTTCCATAAGCAGCTTAAATCATAGAATTGAAACTGGCTTTCGTAGTGGGTAAATTGTAGGCTTGTATAGTTTAGTTTTGTTAGAACTTCTTTGGCCTTTTTTAAAGAGTCGCAAGATAAATTATTTCTTAGTCTAAAGTATTCGCTGTTATCGGCTTTATAGCACGTTATAAGTGTATTTTTTTCTTTTAAGTTCGTGCTGTTTCCGAGCTTGTAGAATTTATCTTGTGTAATAAATGCAGGTAGTGGATTTAGCATGTCGTAAATAAAATTCTTTTTTAAGTCAGTGCCAAAGAGTGCAGGCAGTCTGAGTATTAGGCATTTTTTGAAATGTTCTAAGACAATGTTCTCGGCGTAATGTCTGTTTCTCCCGTAAGCAAGGTTTGTTTCTAGTTGTAGACTATCTTCACGGATGTTAATAGCAGGCTGGGTATAAACTGCTGCGGTTGAGATTAGGATGAAATGCTCGGTTTTTATGGTTTTAAGTGATTTGAGAAGCTTTTCAATTGCTTGTAAATCTGATGCTGGGTTGTTGTTGGCAAAATGCATATTGCCAGGCATTCCAGCGCATATTACCATGTCATAATGCTTGCTAGTCATTTCATGAGAATTTTCTGAATTATATAGGTAATCAAACTTATGTTGGAGGTTAAGATTGCTGCCAACAAATCCGGAGTGTCCGATAAGTGCGGATTTCATTTTTTTACTAGATTCGAGTATCATTGTTGTTATCTTTTTTCTATTGATGCGATAAAGCTTTCTGGGTTGTCTCTAACCTCTTTGAGTATCATATAAAAATATTTATTGAATATTGCTAGGATGATAAATATGCCGGAAAAACCGAATGATAGGAATGCCATTAGTGTTGTCCATCCGGAAATTACTTGGTTGAGAAAGAAGTGTGCCCATAATGCATAAACGCCAACTCCAACGGAAATAAATATAAATAGCGAAGATAAGGCCAAGCTTATTGTGGCTCCGATGTTTGTAAAGCCAAATAGTACATCTGTGGCAATGTGTATCTTTTCTTTGAGGCTTAGTGGTGAGACTACTTTGTCCACGTCAGTGTAGATGGTGGTGTTATTATAGCCTGTTAACTTATAGAGCAATTTGCGGTAGCGAGTTTTGTTTTTTATGATTGAATATGCGTTTATAGCTCTTCTCGTAAGTAGGCGACATATTTCGGTGTTCAAAGAAATGTTATTTTTTGATAGAGATTTGAAAAGTCGGTAAAAGATGCCTGATGAGGCTTTAGTCTTGTTGTTTGGTGATAATGAGACTATGTCATAACCTTCTGCGGTTTTCTCAAGCATTGTATAAAGTAAGTCAACAGGGAAGCTTATTTCTGAATAATCTATTTCATAAACAAAATCGCCAATAGCACAATCCACTCCGATTTTCATTGCTACCTCTAACCCAGCTTTTCTTGCTAGGTTTATGGTTGTAAGATTCCCTTTGATATTACTGTTAATGTTTTGAGTTTTGAGTTGTAGGTTGTCGCTGCTGGCATCATTAACTATGATAATCTCATGATGGCTAAATTTTTCTGTAGCAAAAGAGTCAATCTTTTGTATTGTCGTTTGAACTGTGTTTTCACAATTGTATGTGTAAATTACAAATGAAATGAATGCTTGTTTTTTCATTTTGTTAATATCTCATCTAAGTCATATAGTGTATTTATTTTGCCAGATAGGACTGAAATAAACGTAGGGTTTTCAGAGAAGACTTTGATGACTGTTGGCCTTGCGTCGTCAATCTCCGTTGCTTGGAGGATGGGTTTGATTGCAAAAAGTGATTTTACGTATTGTAGGGTAATGTCATTGTCTAAATATTTAGCTGCTAGCTGCCTCATGCTTGCCCATGCGGATTTCGGTCGTGCTGTGCAGAAATTGCAGTTGGCCAAGGAGTTGGTAGAGCAGGTTTTGACCAGATTTTGGCACGCAAAAGAAGGGAGCTTTGTATATGATGTTGCATGCGGTGTGTAATGAACCGCGCTTAAGGAGTGGTATTTGGTTAATCCAAACGGCATGACTGAGAAAAAGGGTCCATCCATAACGGTAATCCCGGTATTAGATATGATGGGGCTTGGTTCACATAGACATATTTCAGCAATTTCATATTTTAGTTCAAATTGCTCGTAGTCAAGATGTTGCAATATCTGATTTACGCTCGCATATGTCGCGTTTAAAACAAAGGGAGTTTCAATTGTTTGCGCGTTTTCCAGAATGATTTCATAAGTATCATTTTTTCTCACAATCTTTGTTAGGTTGCTTTCAAAATAAACATCAATATTAAGTTTAGATATCTGATCTGCGAAGAATTGTTTGATTGCTAAGGCGTCAAATCCATTTTCGTTTGTCTCGAAGCAGCCATCTATCATGTTATTGTTAAAATACTTGTGTGATGATGTTTCTGTGCAGTCTATTTTAGCAGCTGTACAAAACTTAATAAAATTTTCACGGCTGGTATAGCTGAATTGCTTTGAGATGGCATAGATCTTCTCAAATTTATTGTTAATTGCAAAACTGAAGTCGCGATTGAAGCGTTCGTAATAATGCGCGCTTTTGATTGCAGTGCTTAGGCTTCGTGGGTAGTGGCACCCGTTGTGAACCCTTGCTTGATTTATGTATGAGGATCTTTGAAAAAAGTCTTTATCTCGCTCAAGAATGGCAATTTTTTTATTGCGCTTGTGTTTTCCTAGTTGAGTTGCGGCATACAAACCATAAATGCCGCCTCCCAGTATCACATAATCGTAAGTTTTGTTTTTTGTTAATTCCATGGATCGTTTTCTGATGGTTCAATTTAGCGCAGCCTAGCATTGCGTCGAAGAAAAGGCAAAATGTCTAAGTTTGTGATAACGCCTATGTTCTGTAGGTCCAGTGCCTATGGCCAATAAAGTTAAGTGGCGGCATAATGGCAACTAGAACCATAATCGTAAGATAATGGTTAAGGTTGATCAAATCTGCGCAGCCAGAGAGTGCTGTAGACGTTACCAGACCTATAGTGCTAACGAAGTAAAACTTGTATGCTATTTTGAAGGAGATTTTTTCTCTAAAGCTCCAGGCAGTATTGGCTATGCAAGAAAAGGAAGTGGCGGTGAGGAAGGCGATAATGTTGGCGAGAAACTGTGGAAGGTGATTGGACGTGAGAATTAGAAAAATTGTCGCATAAATCACCGTATTGCATATTCCAATGAATGCGAACTTAGAGAATTCTCGGGTCAGAAAAGTTGTTAAAAGTTGTTTTAGCATGGTTTCGTTAATGTGACGATATGGCGCATGCTAGCATAATTATAAATTGTGATCTATTAACTGCGAGTCATAGAGGGTTCATCGTGTCTAGACTACGATGGATAGTGGCTACAAATGAATTTGGTGTGTGTTGGTTTGTGGCATTTGGTTGGATGGATGGGAGCCTTGCAGTTATGCTATAGGTTTTGCTTTTTTGCTGATGCTCAGAATGCTAGAATTGCGCGACTTTGATTTTTGGAATTCATGAGTATTTTAGTATGATGAAGTTTATTGATGTAAATGCACAGTATGTAGAGTTAAAAGATGATATTGATCAGCGAGTTGCAGATGTTTTGGTTGGTGGGAAACATATTAAAGAGTCGCAAGTAACTGAAAATGGGGCTGTTGAGTGGTATTAGTGGAATCAGATAGTTTGAGTGTTTTTGCGCAGGAGTGTTTGGTTTATGCGCTTGTAGCAAGCGAAGTTATTGGTTTGTCGATGTGCCCTTATATGGTTGCTGATATTGAAAAGGTTGCTGATGCAGTGTTTGCAACGGTTCAAGGTTAGTTTGAGGAGTTAGTTTATGGCAATTTTGCCGGTTATTCTTTCTGGTGGTGCTGGTAGTCGGTTGTGGCCGTTGTCGCGTAAGGCGAAACCGAAGCAATTTTTGCCGCTTTGCTCTGATAAGACCATGTTGCAAGATACGCTTGGGCGGCTTGCAGGTTTGGAGAATGTCTTAGATCCGTTGGTTGTTTGTAATGAAGAGCATCGTTTTTTGGTTGCGGAGCAGTTGCGTGAAATTGGTGTAAGTGCTGAAAAAATTTTGTTGGAGCCAGTTGGAAGAAATACGGCGCCTGCAATTGCGCTTGCAGCTTTATATGCACGTGAAAAGCTTGATGATCCTGTTTTGCTGGTTTTGCCTTCTGATCACGTAATCGCTGATATTCAATCTTTTCATGAGGCGATTCGGCAGGCGGCAAAGCATGTTAATGCGGGAAAATTAGTGACGTTTGGTGTTGTGCCAAATAAGGTCGAAACTGGGTATGGGTACATAAAGAGTGGTGAAGAGCTCACCATAGCGCCAGGTTTTGTTGTTGAGAAGTTTGTGGAAAAACCTGATTTGCTTACTGCGAGAAAATATCTGGCCTCAGGGGATTATTATTGGAATAGTGGGATGTTTATGTTGCGCAGTTCTCAATATTTGGATGAGTTAACGCACTATAGGCTTGATATGTTTGTTGCTTGTAGTGATGTATATTCCAAGCTTGCTCTTGATGGTGATTTTGGTATGTTGCCTACTGAATTGTTTATGGCTTGCCCCAGCGATTCTATTGATTACGCGGTTATGGAGAAAACTAGCATGTCTGTCGTTGTGCCGCTTGACGCTGGTTGGAATGATGTCGGTTCTTGGGCGGCTCTGGCCGGAATTGGAAAGAGTGATGCTGATGGCAATGTTGTCAATGGAGAGGCTCTATTGCACGAGGCGAAGAATTGTTATGTCAGATCTGATGGGCGTAAAATTGTTCTCGTTGGTGTTAGTGATTTGGTTGTTGTGGAAAGTGATGATGTGGTGTTGGTAATGGACAGAAAGCATAGTCAAGAAATTAAAGGGCTAATTAGAGATAATTAATATATTTATGTGGTTTGTGGATTAATGTTATTGAATCGAGGGGGCGTAATGATAGAAAATACGAAGGTGGTTATTTTGGCGGGAGGATTGGGAACAAGGCTCAGTGAAGAAACTGTGTCTAAACCGAAGCCAATGGTGGAAATTGGTGGGATGCCAATTCTATGGCATATTATGAAAATATATTCTGCTTATGGTTTTTCTGATTTTGTTCTTTTATTGGGCTATAAAGGTTATTTAGTTAAAGAATATTTTTATAATTATTTTCTACATCAAGCTGATGTTACTATTAATTTGAAAGATCAGAACTTAGAGTTTCACAATAATAAAACAGAAGATTGGCGTATTACGTTGTTAGATACTGGTTTAGAAACGCAAACAGGCGGACGAATTAAAAGGGCTGAGAAGTTTTTATGTGATGACACATTTATGTTGACATATGGTGATGGTGTTAGCGATATCAATATGATGAATTTAATGGCTTTTCATAAAGGCCATGGTAAAGCTATTACCATGACTGCAGTGCAGCCTGAGGGGCGATATGGCTCGTTAAAGATGGCAGATGATAATAATGTTTCAAAATTTGTTGAAAAGCCAGTTGGTGATGGAGCCTGGATCAATGGTGGTTTTTTTGTTTGTAATCCGGAGATTTTTAATTATATTTCTGCTGGTCGTGACGATGTGATTTGGGAGAGAGAGCCTCTTGAAGGATTGGCTCGCGATGGTGAACTATATGCTTATAAGCACGATGGTTTTTGGAAGTGTATGGATACTTTGCGAGATAAAGAACGGTTGGAACATGATTGGAGTTTAAAACAATGTCCGTGGCGAGTTTGGGAGAAGTGATGTTTAATAATTGTTATAAAGGTAGGCGAGTTTTGGTAACTGGTCATACTGGTTTCAAAGGTAGTTGGCTGACTACGTGGTTGTTAAGATTAGGCGCAGATGTTTATGGCCTCTCGAATAATATTCCTACAACTCCATCGATGTTTGAGGCGCTAGGTTTAGAAAGTAAGATTAAGCATTATGTGGCAGATGTTAGGAATTTTGATGCGGTATCGGATGTTGTTAATGAAGTAAAGCCTGATTTTATTTTTCATTTGGCAGCGCAACCAATTGTGTCAGTATCATACAGGGAGCCTGTTGAAACGATTAGTACAAATGTTTTGGGTACTGCGAATGTGCTGGAGGCATTACGACAATACAATATGTCTTGTTGTGCAGTAATTATCACGAGTGATAAGTGTTACGATAATATTGAGTGTGTATGGGGTTATCGAGAAGATGATGCGTTAGGAGGCAAGGATATTTATAGCGGTTCAAAAGCTGCAGCCGAGATGATAATTAAGTCATATTTTCACTCCTATTTTAGTGGTTCTGATTCAAAAATCAGGATAGCTGTTAGTAGGGCGGGTAATGTTATTGGTGGTGGCGATTGGGCGAAGGATAGAATTATTGTGGACTGCATTGATTCATGGAGTAAAGGAGAGCCTGTTGTTATCAGATCTCCGTTAGCTACTCGGCCATGGCAGCATGTTTTAGAGCCATTAAGTGGTTATTTGTTATTGGCGCAGAACTTGGCTGAAAAACCGGATTCTTTTCATGGTGAAAGTTTCAATTTTGGGCCTAAGGCGGAGCAAATCAAAACCGTTGAACAGCTGATAAGTGATCTTGCTTTTTATTGGCAGGATGATTTTGCAGATGGTAAATGTTTTGAGGTTATAAATAAACATCTTTTTCATGAGGCTGGTTTGTTGAAGTTATGCATTGATAAAGCGATGCATAAATTGTCATGGCAGCCGACGCTTACATATGAACAGTTAATAGAATTTGTCGGCGATTGGTATAAAAAATATTATCAAGGAGCGCAGGATATGCTTGTTTGTACTAATGAGCAGATAAGTTTCTTTGAAAATAATTTTTCTTTGTTAGTTAAATAAAAATAAAGAGGATATTTTATGATTGATGGAGTGAAAATAACACCTTTGAAGCAGTTTGTAGATGAGCGCGGAAAGGTTATGCATATGTTAAGGTGTGATTCTGAGGTTTACACGCAATTTGGGGAAATTTATTTTTCTAGTGTTTATCCTGGTATTGTCAAAGGATGGCATCGTCACAATGAAATGGTACTGAACTATGCAGTGCCGCATGGGCATATTAAATTTGTTCTGTATGATGATCGTGAAAATAGTGCTACCAAGGGCGTTGTGCAGGAAGTGTTTCTTGGCCCAGATAATTATTGTTTGGTTACTGTTCCGCCCTTAGTTTGGAATGGTTTTAAGGGGATTGGTATAGAGACCGCACTTGTTGCAAATTGTTCTACCATTGCACATGATCCTAATGAAATAGAGCGAATAGATCCTTTTGATTCTTATATTCCTTATGAGTGGGGGGTTAAGGGTTGATTAAGTTAATTTTTGGAGAGAGTCATGCTTAAGCTAGTTATTACCGGTGTAAGTAGTTTTATTGGTATGCATCTAGCTAAGTATTTCTCTGCGAATGGTTTTGATGTCGTCGGTACTATTAGTAGGGATTTAGTTGAGTATTCTGGAGTTCAGGCCTTAAGGCTGGAGTGTTTGGTAGAATGCGGCGTTAAAATTGAGAGTCTTGATATACTTGATGAGGGTGCTCTGCGTGTTTTTGTGCAGCAAGAAAGGCCAAGTTATTGGTTGCAACATGCTGGTTGGGCAGAAAAATATAGTGAATATGGTTATGATTTTGATAAGGGCTTTCATGTGAATGTTAGTCCATTAAAAGTTCTTTATTCGAGTTTGGTTGAGGTTGGTTGTCAAGGGGTGATTCTTACAGGTTCTTCAGCAGAATATAGTAATGGTGATTTGGCTGCTTGTGAGACAGATGCTTGTTTTCCTTTGTTGCCATATGGTTTATCTAAACTTTGTGAGACGTTATATGCTTCGCAGTTAGCTGAGCTCTATTCTATGCCAACGAGAGTGGCTAGGGTTTTTATTCCATATGGTGCATTTGACAATCCTTTGAAGTTAATATCGTCTGTGATTATGTCTTTGAGTGAGGGGCGGGCAATAGATTTATCTGCATGCACACAAAAGCGTGATTTTCTTTATGTTAATGACTTAGTTGCTGGATATGGTGCTTTGGTTAAAGATTTACAGCGTGATAAGCTGTTCGATATATTTAATATTTGTAGTGGCTGCGCTGTATCATTAAAAGATGTATTGTTGACGCTTGCCAGGCATATTAAACGGGATGATTGTGAGAAATTATTGCGATTTGGTGCGCGCCCAATGCGGGATGGGGAGGATATGATGTCATACGGCAGTAATCAGAAGGCGATAGATATTTTGGGTTGGAGTCTCAGATACGATTTAATATCTGGTATAGATGAATGTGTGGATCAGGTGTTGTTAAATAATAAAGGGAATTGATTAGATGATGAAATTTCTTAGCGTTATTATGAGTGTCTATAATGGTGGGTCATATCTTAATGCTGCTGTAGAGAGTATTTTGGATCAAACTTATTCTGATTTTGAGTTTATTATTGTTAATAATGGGTCTACGGATAATACTGCCGAAGTTTTGGAAAGCTATGCAAAAAAAGACTCTCGAATAGTAGTGTTACATAATGCTAAGACATTGAGTTATGTTGAAGGCAGGATGAAAGCTATATTGCATGCAAACTGTGAATGGTTCGCAAATATGGATGCAGATGATATCGCAGCTCCACAACGCTTAGAGAAGCAGAGAGATTTTATTTTGCAACATAAGGACAAGTTAGGTTGCGTTGGTTCATGGGCTCAGTATATAGATTCAAATGGCGTGGTGGTTGGGAACAGAAGAACTAGGCCGTTTGCTGTAGAGCAGTTTGAGCAAATGATGTTAAATCAGGATGCGATTTTAGTGACAGACCCATCAGCTGTAATTAATAAACAACTGTTTTTAGATGTTGGTGGTTATAGGGTTGATTGCGCCCCGGCTTGTGATCTTGATTTGTTTTATCGAATTGCGGAGCGTAACAAGCTGGTTATAGCAATACCAGAGTACTTGTTGCAGTATAGGGTTCATTCTGGGGCTGATTCAGTTAAGAAATTTATGTTACAAAGACTCAAGACGCATTGTATTAATTATAATATGCGACAACGTAGAGCCGGCTTGAGCGAAGTGTCCTACAGTGATTTTAGTGATAGCATATGGAATAAGCTGAGCTATAAGTTTCCTAGGCTTTGGAAAGATTATGCAAAGGCGTTATACAAAGAATCAGCTATGTTATATTTCGAGAAAAAATATATTCAAATGGGCTTAAGATTGTGTGCTGCTTTTGTGATGTGGCCCGGGTTTGTTACAAAGAGATTGTTGTCGCATAAGTTTAATAAAGGATTTATTTGATACGTTATAATAATGATACGCAAAATACTTAATAAAAATTCGGCTTTTGTTGGTTTTGATCAGGTGATTTCTAGTGGGTCTAATTTTGTTTTTTCTATTCTTTATGCTCGTTTGCTTGGTCCGCAGCAGTTTGGTTTGTATGGTCTGATTCTGTTTATAGCCTTTTTGCTTTTGCGCGCCGAGGCTTCATTTATCGCAATCCCGATGACTGTTAAAATATCCAGATATAAAGAGGATCGCGGTTGTTACATGGGGTATCTGTTGCTGAAAACGGCATTGTTAATGCTTGTGGTTGTTGCATGCTCTTGTGTGATGGCGATGGTGAAAATGCTGGGGGTAAATTATCATAACTTGCTATATGTTTCTTTGTTTCTTTGTTTCTTTGTGCTCTTTGATTTGGCAAAAAAATATTGCTTAGCTGTTTTTAGATACCAGGCATTAATTGCTCTTGATATCTCTTACGTATTGTTAAACTCTTTTGCTCTTTATTTGGTGTTGCCGCTAAAGCATGCTTCACAGGTATTTGTTATAAGTGGAGTTTCTTATTGTTGTGTAACTGTGGTTGGGTGCTTTCTTATATTTAAACGTGAAACCATAATGGTTTCATTGAGTAAGTCGTTGTATTTTTTGCGGGATGAGCTTAGGTCTATGTGGCATTTGTTTCTCTCATCATTCTTGCAGTGGGGGAATTCTACTATACCTAGATATGTCCTGAATTATCTTAGTGGCGCAACGTATATTGGTATTCTTAATGGTTATTTGTCATTGGTAGGTTTTCTAAATCCGTTATTTCTTATGATGGATAATGTGATTCTTCCAAGGCTTTCGCATACTTTGCATAATTCCGGTTTTAAGCAGGCAAGGGATGACTTAAATAGGTATATGTATGTTTTGTCTGGGTGTGTTTTGTTGATGATTGTTGTTATTGGGTTTAGTGGTGAGTGGCTTATCAAGATTGTGCTTGGCTCAAAATACATTGGTTATAACTATGTTTTTGACATTATTTTGGTTTCATATTTCTTTCAGTTTTTGATAAAGAGGTATTACTATTTGGCTAATCTTGTTAGTAGGCAAGATATTTTGTCAAAAGCCTACGGTATAGTATTTGTAGTCATGCTTTGTAGCTGTTACTTTGTAGTAAAGTATTTGCAAATCATGGGGGTTGCTATTTTGATGGCGAGCTCAATGGCCTTGATGTTTCTTATGGTGCGTCATTTTTCGCGGTTGCTTGTTGAGCGTGTGGAGGGAGAGAATGAATAATTTGGTGCCGGTAACAGTCACGGATATTTTGCAGAAATTTGATGCTAGCAATATTGAATATGCGGTATTGCGTAATTATGAACAATTGCCGAATATTGGTCACGATCTTGATCTGGTTTGTACGGAGTCACAGATAGAAAAAATTAGAGAGATATTGGCTGTTGCTGCCAAAAAACATGGTTGGGAGTTTCTGGTAGAGTACCCTCACTATAGAAGTGGGCTGTATATGTATAACATATGCGTTTTTAAGTTTTATGATCAAAAGTTTGGTAATTTTTTGCAGATCGATCTTTTTGGAGGGTTCTCGATTTGGGCGGCAAGTGGGATAAGCGCTGAGGACTTTATTGCTCGGAGACTTAAGCACGACTTTTTTTATAAGATAGATTTTTATGATGAGCTTATAATAAGGGCTATGCAGTTAGGATGCGCTGTGCGTGATAATAATATACCTAGAGTAGAAAAGCTTAGGGATATTCTATTAGGTGGTGATATCGAAAGATTAGAGAGTGTTTTTATGACGCGTACTTATGGTGCGGTTGCCCCTAAGTTTCTAGGCTATCTACACAATGAGAAAAAATACAGAGAAGTGTGGCAGAAGTACAAGGTGAAATACTTGCTTGCATTTGCTGCCAAACGGCCTTTTTATGCAGCATTCTGTTTCTGTATGCGTGTTTGGTATCTTGCGAAACTGAACTTTTTGCATAATCCTGGTGTTGTACTGTTTGTGAATCGCCAAAAATATAATAGTAGTTCAGTCGCCATTCTGGATTGCCTTTCTGGCTTGAAGGAAGACAATATGATTATTGATTATTATATTGTTGATCGATTTAACTTTAGTAGTATTAAGAGAATAATTCAGGTGAAAAAGATGGGTGGTGTTATAGTTTGGCCAACAGGCATGGTGAAGAAAAGTATAGAAATTAGCCGTGAATATTGCCTGAAAAAACTAATGGCGCATGGTTCTCTGCTTTCTTAGGCCGCAGCCCAATAAATATATAGAAGTAAATATGAATATATGAAGCCTGGATAGAAATCTCTTATAGTTTGGCACAGATAATATAAAAGACATAGCCCAAAAAATGCGGCAAATTTTAGGTTGTCAGAGGTCATGTCAAGTTTTATTAAGTAGTCCGCAGCTGCTAGAAGAAGGCCTAGTAGTATTCCTATTTCAATAACCCCTGCTGTGCCATATAGCATGTAGTAACGTCCAATAACTGTTGGGGTTACGTTGTTGCCGCTGCCGAATCCAGTATGTCCCGTCCTGAATTTGTTGTATTTTCCGAAGCTTGGGTCTATGTATTTATTTGGCCATAATGATCTAGGTATGGGGCTGGTTGCGAATTGAGCGAATGTGTTTGGCAGTGGTGTTACCAGGCATGATATTGTTGAGTGGCATGCAATTGGTTGTTTGAAATGCGTGACAATTAGTAGAATCTCATTGTTCAAGTTGTTTCCGGTAAAGTCGATAGGTTTTATATTATGCGATTGAGTTAGATTTTGAATGCCTCCATAGCGCACTTGCACCATCAGCGAGATTAGTGTGGCGCAAAATAAAACAATAATTGAGTATTTTAATAGTTTTTTGATATTGATCTTGTGATAATTATTGAAGATGGAAAAAAGAAAGAGTGGGACGATAATTAGCCCTATTCTTGTGCGTCCACCGCCGCTTAGCGTTATCAATGTTGTGAAAATGAAAAGAAACCAAAATCCTAGTTTGTGTTGCAATCTAAGTGTTGATGTGCGATTGCTGCTGATAAGAGTAAACCCAGATAGGCACGCAATTACGACGAGGAAGTTGCTTAGGAAGGGTAGTAGAGCGCCGCCAAGTCCTTGTGTGGTAAATTGTAAATAACCATGTCTTCCGTATAAGAGTTTATGCGCAAACCCAGTTAGTCCGTGATTAAAGTATGGGATTAAGCCTATTATTAGTAGTGTAAATAAAGATAATAATTTGGTGCGCATGATTTTGTATGATTTGAGAATGGGGCGCGTTACAAATTTTGTTAGTGTGTGATTTGATGTTATTTTGACCAGGCAGTGTGTTAATGTGACAGCAAATAAAAAAGCTGAGATTAAAAATGTATTAAAATAGAATGCTTCGATTGGTGGTTTGCCAAATGTCGCTAGGTATGGGATTTTGTTATAAAAAACAGATGAAATTGCTGGATAGAAAAGTACGAGCAGTTGGAAGAAAAACATATAAAGCGCTAATGCTGTTTGGGGCTTTTTCCTTTGTAGAATGTTAATGCTAAAATGTATTATCGGTATAGTTGCTGTAATGAACAGTAATAGCCATATATATTTTATAGGGAGGTTTAATTGCGCTCCTAGTGTGGATAATATTCCGTTCAGCAGGTATAGGCAGCAGCAGATAAGTTGCAGGCTGAGATCTGTGGTCGATAAGGTCGAGCTTCTCTTGTGGTTTATTGTGTCTAAGTGATTATGGTTCATTCTTTATTGTTCTGAGTGAATTTACAGTGATTCTATTGTGTGTTTGATTGGTCGTCAATCACATATGCTCAACTACCGTATTCGAGAGAGTCTGCGCTCTAAGGCATTGAAAATGTTATTGGTAGACAGCCATTTTCGATTGGGATGTGAGCTTACATAGCGTTTTTGCTTGCGTTGTGTTTGTTGAGCGCGTTGTTCTGAGGTGATTTGAATTATGATAGATAATCATTTAACATTCGCCGTTTATTGCTCTAGGGAAATCTCCGAATGTTTTTAGTGTTGCTTGGACCGGATGGTTGCGGTAAAACTACCATTGCTGAACATCTGCTTGCTAATTGCGAGGAGCTTGGTTGTTCTTCTGGGGAATTATATAGCTTCAATTTCAGAATAATGCCGCGTTTCTCTTCAATTAAGAGTTTGCTCTACGCTTGCTTGGGGCGTAAATACCATAACAAATACGCTCATACTGAGGGTGAGTTGCATGCTGGCATGCGTTTGCAGCCACTGTCTGCATGGAAGGCCAGTCTATTATTTTTGTGGTATTTGCCTGATTATTTTCTGGGTTATTTTTCTTTATGGCGAGCTAAGCGTGATAAACGACTTATTGTGTTTACACGCTATTATTATGACTATTACTATCAAAGAATATATTCACGGTTGCCAAGATTGTTATTGAATGTTTGTCGTTTTCTGGTGCCTAAGCCAGATAAGATCGTGCTGCTTGATCGTGAGCCAGAGGCAATATATGCGGGTAAACCTGAATTGACAGTGGTTGAGATTGAGCGACAGAATGCTGAAATTATCAGGTGTTGTGGTAGGTTGTCTGGTTTTGCTATTGTTGATGCAAATCATGGTATTGCGGCAACATGGCGTAGAGTTATGGATGCATGTATAAAGTTGAGTAAAAAATGCTGAAGATATTCGTTGTATTTGGTAAGCAAGTGGCTGCTTTCTATAAATTGTCATATGCACGTAAATTAACAGCCTTAAGATATTATCGCGCTAATACTGTTTCCAGATTTATTGTCAAGTTAGTAATGTATTGTTTAGTAATTTTTCGTTTGGATGGCTTGTTGTTTTGTGGGCAGGCTAAATACGATAAAATATGTGGCAAATTGAATGAGTTGTTTCCAGATGGCTATGGGTTTTTTGTTATTTTTCCTTCTGAGAAAGATCGTGCAAGAGTTTATATTCATGTGATTGATGAGTGCGGGAAAAGAATACTTTTTTGTAAAGTTGCGTTGGATGATCTTAATCGGCGGTTAATTCGTAATGAGAAAGATGCGTTGTTGTTATTGGCAGAACGTGAAAGTTTGCCGTTTTTGTTGCCTAGAGTTGAGTTTTGTAAAGAGAGTGAGGGCATGTTATTCCTGTGTACACAGTCTATGCCGTCTGGTAGTAGATTGTATTCACAGTGCAGAGAGATGCCTGTGTTGTTTGTACCTTTTATAACGCGAAATATGGTCAATGTTTCATTTGCGAAACTTGCTGAGTTGGAATGGTATAAGGTTTATAGCAATACAGCTAAGTCTAATGTTTATGCTTCTTTTAGGATAGCGTTACAATCTTTGTTGGAGTTGTTGCCTGAGCATAGATTTTCTTTAGCATGTGCTCACGGAGATTTTGGTTCTGAAAATATATTTCTTGTTCGAGATGATTTTTACATAATTGATTGGGAAAGGTTTAACGAGCAGGCTCCGATTAAGACTGACGAGGTAGGTTGGTGGTTAGGAAAACATCATCAGCTTATTAAACGACTCCCGGATCAAGGAGTAAAGTTATTTAAGTCAACATTTCTTGATACAGACGATCTAACCTGTAAAGTCGGTTATATGTTGGCTCTTGTTTATATGTGTTCTGTTGGATTTAATGTTGCTGTATTGCTGGTTGTTAATTGGGAGTAATAACGTGGATGTTTTGCTAGACAATATTATTTTTGAATTGCAGGTTGTAGGTGGCATAAGTGCGTTGTGGGGTTACCACCTTGAGAATATTCTTAATGAAGAGGTTGTTCATGATGACGTTACAGTTAAGTTTGTTGAAGGCCCTGCGGCTTCAGCAAACATCTTTAGAAGTAAGATTCATGTTCCTGATGAGAGCCTGTTAGCTGATCGTAGCTGGCCACTAAAGATACGTCGTTATTTGGCTGTGCCTGAAATACCTGTTGATATCTTTCACTCTAGTTATTTTCGAGTAGGTCCGAAAAAATCTAAACAGGTTGTTACGGTGCATGATCTTATGTATTACCGCTTTGATTCTGGGATGCGTAAATTTGTTTTTAAGATGCAATTTGAGCGGGCATTACGTAATGCGGATGCGATTGTTTGTGTTTCAGAGCATACCAAGGCTGATTTGCTGCTTTATTGTCCTTGGGTTGCTAAAAAGAAAATTACGGTTATTTATAATGGTGCAGATACTGCTTTTTTTCCTTCGGCATCGAAGAATGAGGTGTTGAATCTTCCGGGGTGTAACCTCAAGCGATCGAGTTATTTGTTGTACGTTGGTTCAAGGGGGTATTGTAAAAACTTTCCAATGGCTGTTGCAATGGCAGCGTCTGAGTTTGCAAGAGATCTAGATTTACGGTTGGTTTGTGTGGGGGGTGGTCAATTTAACCAGCAAGAGCAGGAATTATTGTCTAAGTCTGCGTTGCAAGATAGAGTAATATTGCTGCAAGGGGTGTCTACTGATCAATTGAATCTTTTATATAACAATGCTTACTGCTTGCTGTTTCCTTCTTTGTATGAAGGTTTTGGAATTCCAGCTTTAGAGGCGATGCGTGCTGGTTGTTTGGTGTTGCCGGCTTGCAGTTCTTCGATTCCTGAGATTGTTGGTGATTCTGACTTTTATTATGAGCCTGGAGATTGTGTGGTAGCAAATAGTGCTTTGGAGCGGACAGCTGATAAGGGGTTGGTGCAGAAGCAGGTTCGCTATGGTATAGTACGCAGCAGCAATTTTGGTTGGGATAAGATGTCACAAGAGCTGTTTAAACTTTATTTTTCGCTCTAGTTATAGTTACTAATTGGGGAATATCCATATGATGCCAGTTTCGGTATTAGTATTAACTTTTAATGAAGATAAGAATATCGCGAATTGCCTGCGCTCAATCGTGAATTGGTCTGATGATGTTGTAGTGCTTGATTCTTTTAGTACAGATCATACTCGAGATATCGTTTTGTCTCACCCGGGAGTTCGTTTTTTAGAGCGAGCTTTTGATGGTTACGCTAAACAACGAAATTATGCTTTGCAAGAAATCGAGTATAAACATCCTTGGTTGTTGATGATTGATGCTGATGAGCAGTTGACGCCAGAGCTTGCCAAAGAAATTACTGAAGCGATGTCTTCTGTTGATTCTGGTACAGCTTTATTTAGGATGCGACGCAAAGATTATTTTATGGGTAAATGGTTAAGACATAGTAGTGGTTATCCTACTTGGTTCGGTAGGTTGATGCGCATTGGCTCTGTATGGATTGATCGGGAAATTAATGAGGAATACCATACAAGCGACAAGATTGTAGAGTTAGATGGGCATCTATTGCATTATCCTTTTAATAAAGGGATAAAAGATTGGATTGAGAAGCATAATC
>JAGLTR010000061.1 GCA_023135155.1 Gammaproteobacteria bacterium | reverse complement strand
ATAATCGTTATTCGACAATGGAGGCGGAATTGCTCGTATCAAAGCAGGCAAAGCCGGTCTTGCGTGATCTCTTTGCTGTTGATTCTGTTAAAAGAAGGGTGGCGATAAAGGCTGTTGTATATTCTTTGCCATTTAGGCCCTTGGTTATTTTCTGTTTGCTGTATTTTTTCCGTCTGGGTTTTTTGGATGGCAAGGCTGGCTATTTATTTTGCCGTTTGCGTATGATGTATGAACGCATGATTAGTATCAAAGTTTTAGAGCTGAATCGGCGCAGAGAGGGAGAATCGGTATAGTGGCCGCATTAAAAATTTCTATTATTACATCTGTTTATAATGCGCGTAGTACTATTGAACAAACTATTTTGTCAGTTCTTGGACAGACCTATGAAAATATTGAGTACATAGTTATTGATGGTGGATCAAATGATGGCACCACTGGGATAGTTGAAAAATATAGCAACAAAATCAAGAAATTTGTTTCAGAAAAGGATGGCGGAATTTATTATGGTCTGAATAAGGGGCTGGCAATGGCTTCGGGTGATGTGGTCGGTTTTTTGCATGCTGATGATCTTTTCTATGATGAAAATGTTGTAACCGATATAGTGAATAAATTTGTAAGCAGTGATGCGCAAATTGTTTATGGTGATTTGCTTTATGTTAGTGCTGCAAATACTTCTCGTGTGATTAGGCATTGGCATTCTTCTAAATTAAGGCGTTGGAAGTTTATCTTTGGGTGGATGCCGCCTCATCCTACAATGTTTATAGGTCGTGAGATTTATGATAAGTATGGTGACTTTGATGTAACCTATAAAATAGCTGCAGATTACGATTTTATTTTAAGGGTTCTTTATAAATATAAACGGTCTGCTGTATATTTGCCTCGAGTTGTAACTAAAATGCGTCTGGGTGGGGCAAGTAATAAATCGATAAATGCTCTATCAAAAAAGTCTAGAGAGGATTTATTTATAATGCATAGGAATCGATTTTTTGCGCCATTTGTTGCAATTATCGGTAAATATATAATTAAACTGCCGCAGTTTTTGGTGTGTTTTAAAAGAAAGATAGGGGGTGGCAATGAATAAGGTGGCGTTAATTACGGGTGTTACAGGACAAGATGGGGCGTATCTAGCGGAATTTTTGCTTAATAAAGGTTACGAAGTGCATGGCATAAAGCGCCGCACATCATTGATTAATACTGATAGGATTGACCATTTGTATCAAGATCCGCATACACCTAACCGGAAATTTATCCTGCATTATGGTGATATGACGGATGCCACTAGCTTGATTAAAACGGTGCAGGAGGTTCAGCCTGACGAGATTTATAATTTGGCCGCGCAGAGTCATGTTGCTGTTTCGTTCGAAGAGCCTCAGTATACTGCAGAGACAGATGCTCTAGGGGCCTTGCGAATATTAGAGGCGATTAAGATTTTAGGGTTGGAAAAGAAAACTAGGTTCTATCAGGCATCTACCTCTGAACTGTATGGGAAGGTGCAAGAGATTCCTCAGACGGAGACAACTCCGTTTTATCCGCGTTCTCCATATGGAGTTGCCAAGCTTTATGCGTATTGGATAACAATAAATTATCGTGAGGCTTATGGATTTTATGCTTGTAATGGCATTTTATTTAATCACGAGTCTCCAGTGCGTGGAGAAACGTTTGTGACTAGAAAAATTACCAATGCCTTGGCGAAGATAAAGCTTGGCTTGAAAGATTGTTTATATATCGGTAATTTAAATGCTAAGCGTGACTGGGGACATGCTAAAGATTATGTTGAAGCCCAATGGTTGATGCTGCAGCAGGATGTTCCTGAGGATTTTGTGATTGGTACGGGTAAGCAGTATAGTGTTCGTGAGTTTATTGAATTAGCTGTAATAAAGCTGGATATGCAGATATACTGGGTTGGTGAGGGTGCAGGTGAGCGTGGTTTGGATGAAGATGGGCGGGTTGTTGTTGCTATTGACCCTCGTTATTATAGGCCTACAGAGGTTGATTCATTGTTGGCAGATCCTGGAAAAGCCAAAGAAAAGCTTGGTTGGGTGCCAAAAATAAGTTTTGATGAGTTGGTTGCCGAAATGGTTGATGCCGACCTACAAAAAGCTGAAAAGATTCTATTGTTGCGTAAGCATGGTCATGCAGAGATGGATAATCCAGAATGGTGATAGGGCAGATGAAATTAACTGATAAAATTTATATAGCAGGCCATTCAGGTTTGGTGGGGTCTGCTTTTGTTAGATATCTACAATCGCAAGGGTATAGCAATTTATTGTTACGGACTCACGATGAATTAGATTTAACGCAAAGTGAGTTAGTCAGGGACTTGTTTCTTGCTGAAAGACCTGATTACGTAATACTTGCCGCTGCAAAAGTTGGTGGAATACAGGCCAATAATACTTATCCGGCCGATTTTATTAATGTCAATCTTGCTATTCAGAATAGTATTATTAATGCAGCAAGAATTTCTGAGGTTAAAAGGTTGTGTTTTCTGGGGAGTTCTTGTATCTATCCTCGAGAGGCAGCGCAACCAATTAGTGAAAGTGCTCTTTTGACTGGTCCACTCGAAAAAACGAATAGGCCATATGCGCTTGCAAAAATTGCAGGTATTGAGCAGTGCTGGGCTAGTAATCGTCAGTATGGAACTAAGTATATTGCATTGATGCCGTCGAATCTTTATGGCCCTGGTGACAATTATGATCTTAGTAATTCTCATGTTTTGCCGGCGTTGATTAGAAAGGTTCATGAGGCAAAAGTTACAGGGTGTGAAAATGTTATTGTTTGGGGTAGTGGCAGGCCTCGGCGTGAATTCCTTTATGTGGATGATTTGGCTGTTGCGGGAGTGTTTCTGCTGAATTTGTCTGAGGAAAAATATCTTGAGCTGCTTGATGGGGATGATCATCCGCCGTTGTTAAATGTTGGAGGTGGGAAGGATGTTACTATTTCCGAGTTAGTTGAAGTGATAAAGGATGAGCTTGGATATGTAGGCGAGATTGTTTGGGATCGAAGCAAACCAGATGGAACGATGCGTAAGTTATTAGATATTAATAGAATTTCTCGATTTGGATGGCATCCACAAATTTTATTGCGACAGGGTATCCGTTTGGCTTATGCTGATTTTTTGCAGCGTTGTTAATTGCTTTGTTTAAGCGTTAATGCCGATTTTTTGCTGTCGATTTATCAATGGTTCTTTGCTGTTTTGTAAGGATTATGTTTCTTGTAAATTATTTTTGTTGGGGTATCATGCTGTTGTTTACGGGGTGACTGAATTTTATATATGAGTGATTTCTTACTTAAAATACAAGAGCATATAACGGTTATAGAGGATCTGCGAGATTCCTTGCCGGAAGTTGGTTTGGTTGCTCAAAAAATGATAGATGCTATTCGTGCTGGCGGTAAAATTATTTGGATGGGCAATGGGGGCAGTGCAGCTGATGCGCAGCATCTTGCCGCTGAATTAGTGGGGAGATTTCAATTAGAGAGACCAGCTATTCCCTCCATAGCTTTGACCACTGATACTTCAGTGCTTACTTCTGTCGGGAATGATTATAGTTTTGCAGATATATTTTCCAGACAGCTTGAGGCTTTGTGTGGTAAGAGTGATGTTGTGGTAGGTATTTCAACTTCCGGAAATAGTGAGAATGTGATTCGTGGCATTGAAGTGGCGCGGCTTAAAGGTGCGTTTACAGTTGGTATGTTGGGCAAAGATGGTGGTCGGCTGAGGGATTTAGTTGATCTTGCTTTAGTCGTTCCGTCTGATGTTACAGCTCGCGTTCAGGAGGGGCATGGATTGTTAGGGCATATTTTGTGTGAGAGTGTTGAAGAAGAATTTTGTATGCAACAGCAAGGGTAACTAATTATTATGTTAAATATTGTCTCTGAGCATCGTATCATTTTTTATTCTGTGACCGCTTTTGTTGCGACTCTTATTTTAACGCCTTTGGTTATTCGTTTGGCTTTATCTATTGGTGCTGTGGATAGTGGTGGCTATCGAAAGATAAATAAAAAAACTACGCCGTTAATGGGGGGTGTAGCTGTGGCGCTGCCGTTTATTGTTTTTTGTATTTATAGTTTATTCGTTCATATTGGGAACCCTGTTCTTACGAAGAATTTGTTGGTTTTGTTGCTTGGTAGTGTTTTTATCGTAATTGTTGGTGTTATTGATGATACGATAGGTATGCGTGCTCGGACGAAATTATTGGCGCAGTTTTTAGTGGCTGTTTTAGTTTGCGCTACTAATTTTGTGTTAACGCATATTTCAGTACCGTTTTTTGGGCAAATTGTTTTCGGTAAGATCTTTGGTAGTATTTTGAGTGTCGCTTGGATTGTAGGGTTGATTAATGCCTTTAATTTGATTGATGGTGTTGATGGATTAGCTTCTGGATTGGCGCTGATTGCGGTTGTAGCGTTGGCAATTCTTGAGGCTTTAAGTGGTAATACGCTAATAGCCTATCAGTTTGTGGTTCTGGCTGGCTGTTTGTTGGCTTTTCTCTTTTTTAATTTTTATCCGGCAAAAATATTTTTAGGTGATACTGGTAGTATGTTTTTGGGTTACGTTATCGCGATGTTAACGCTTATGGGGACTTATAAGGCGACGACCGCTGTTATTGTATTTGCGCCTCTTTTGGTTTTAGGGCTGCCAATTTTTGAAACACTTATTTCTATGATTCGTCGTTATATTCGTGGCGTGCCTATTTTCGCAAGTGATAGTCGGCACACACATCATCGCTTATTAAATAAAGGGTATTCGCAGACTAAGGTTGTTTTAATGCTTTATTCTGTTGCCATCTTATTGGCTTGTTGGGCGATTTTAAGTCGAGTGTTGCCTAGTACAATGTTGTGGATTCCGCTACTGCTATTTATTGCTACACTAGGTTGGATCATGTGGTTGGCTGGTTATATTTGTGTTAATGAAGTAGGTAAGATTTTTCGTCGTCGACAACGGAATGTTTTATTGGCTTCGTTTGCAAAGTATGCGGCAATTAGTATTGGCGCTTATTATAAAGAAGGGCGTAGTCACAATGTTCTATTGGATTTGTGTCGCCAAGAAACCAAGTTGCGTTTTTTGAAAATCTGGCTTGAGAATGGTGAGTTTTTATTTCATTCAGGCAGTTCGAGTGAGCATGGTGAGAAATATCCAATGGAGCAGTTTGCATTAAATGCGATGACTGGCGAGCGTTTGGTTGTCCAGTATCAGTTTGACCATTGTCCTGGTGAACAGGAAAGGCATGATGTTGCGGCTTGCTTGGCCAATATTTTTAGTGCAGTGCGTTTACCTGATGATATTTCGGTGTTAGTTGAAGATGGTGTTGTTGAGCAGGTAGCTGATTAAGTCTCAAATTGTTTGGTAGTTTTCATAGTGTTTTTGAATATTCACACGACGTGTGCTTCTGGATCCCGTATCAAGTACGGGATGACACTGGTGCTGAATAGTTACATTTAATTGCTAACTATATAATTGTACAGTTCGTGTAATCCTTCAGGCAAAGGCGTATTTGCGTTAAAACTTAATTTTGTTGCAGCTTTTTGTGTGCATGCAAATGATAATTCAAGATCTCCAGGGCGGGGTTCACTAAAGTTAATCGCTAGTTTTTTTCCGCTTACTTTGCTTATATTGTCCAATAAGTCTAGTAGGGAGGATTGCTTGCCGGTCGCAATATTTATTACATCACAAATGTCACTTTGTAATGCTGCGACGTTTGCGCGAGCAACATCTTTAACAAAAATAAAATCACGTATTTGTTGGCCATCACCAAAGAGTGTTGGAGAAATATCTTTGCGATAACAATCAATAAATTTGCTGATTACTCCTGAATATGGTGAGTTTGGGTTTTGTCTGGGTCCATAGACATTAAAATAGCGCAATCCTAAGGAGCTAATATTATATAAGCGGAAGTATAGGCCGGCATATTGTTCTGTTGATAGTTTATCAAGTGCATATGGTGACATGGTTGGTGCCATTGTATGTTCAACGCAAGGCAGCTCATCGATGTTGCCATATACTGCTGCACTGCTAGCGTAAACGAGGCGTATTTTGTGATTGTGGGTGCGGATAGCTTTTAATACATTTATGAAGCCTAGAACATTAGTGCTAAATGATTCATGGGGGTTTTTGACTGAATGAGGTACGGATACTTGTGCAGCTAAATGAATAATGCCAACAGTGTTTTGCACGGCTTTCATGACTGCATCTTGGTCAGCAACATTAGCTTGGATGAATTCAACATTTGGATCTTTAGGTAGATTGTTGATGCTGCCAGTTGACAGATTATCAAGAACCCTTACTTGATAACCGTGCTTTAAGAGTTCCTCAACTGTGTGTGAGCCAATAAATCCAGCGCCGCCTGTTACAAGAATACGATTGCATGTTTCCATTTTTGCCTCTGCTGTGTCATATAATTTCGAGGCTGTTTTATAGCATTGTGAAATGCTCTTGGCAAGGCGAGTTTTGGTCTGAATTGTAGTAGAATGTTTTTTTTAACAGGAGGTAGTTATCTGATGAAAAAAATCGTAATTTGTGTGTGTGCTTTATTTTGTGTGTTTTCTGCATATGCTGGTGAGAATGTGCAGTCATTAAATAGAGTGGTTTTGAATCTGCGTGCTGAGCAGTGGGTACAAACTAAGAGTGCGCGTGTTATCGTTAATGTTAATGCTGCACTGGATAAAAGTGCAATGGCAACTGCGCATGCGGTTATTATGCGTAAACTGGAAGGGTTGTCTAATAAGGGGAGGTGGCATATTACCTCCTTTAATCGTTCGCAAGGACAGTCTGGTCTTGAGCAGCTAAAAGTTGTAGCTCAAGCACGACTAAAAGAGAATGCTCTAGCGAATTTGCGTGATCAGGCAAAGGCGGTTAGTAAGCCAGGATTCACTTTCTCAATCGCACGCATCGTTTTCCAGCCAAATTTGGTGGCATTCGAACGAGTAAGGGCAAAACTGCGTGCTCGTATCTATGCTCAAGCTTTAGCCGAGCTTAAAAGTTTAAATGATGTTTACTCCAAGCAGCATTTCTATCTGCATACCATTGATTTTGTGGGAAGAATAATTGCTGCACCATTGGCGCGCAACAGTGTGGCCATGATGGCGTATAAAACCGGAGGTTCTGCATCGAGTCTAAGTGTGAGCAATAAAGAGGTGATTAATGCGCAAGTTGTGTTTGCGAGTTCAACTAAAGGTTGAAATTTGACAAAACTATAGCTAATATCTCACACTGAATTGAGATATCGACCATATATGGTGTTGTGAGGTATTAGCGTGGGGATCCTGTCAAATATAGAGTTGCGATTCTTTACTGTTGTTCAGGCAGTGTGCTTGGGTTTGGTTGTGCTATTTTTGTTGGCGCGCGATCTTTTGATGCCGACAATTGATACGCTGCATGTTTCTTGGATTTTTTATCTATTGACTTTAATTTTGTTGGTTTTAGGCTTGTTTTTACAGCGTTATATTAGCTTATCTAGAATGCGTAATTATTTGGTTAGAGTTGCTAGTTTGTATGGTTTTTTGAGTATAGCCATTTTGCCGATGCTATTTGTGCGTTAAGATCGATATTGGATAGACTTGATAAATCATGCCTCATTCGTTGCCTTCTTTGAGTATTTCTTATATCCTCATTGTTTTCAACAGCCCTTTTCATGATTCGAGGAAATATCCGTGGATAATATTTGGTTGAAGCAATATGACAAGGGTGTGCCTAGCGAAATTAAACCTGATTCTTTTGCATCGCTAGTTGAGCTGTTTGAGAAGAGTTGTAAGAAATATAGCGATAAGCCCGCGGTTAGTTGCATGGATTGTACCTTAAGCTATGAGCAGTTAATGACGCTAAGTCGAAGTTTTGCTGCTTATTTGCAAAATGAGTTGCGTGTGAAAAAAGGCGATCGAATCGCTTTAATGATGCCAAATATTTTACAGTATCCAGTTGCGCTTTTTGGCGCTTTAATGACGGGTGCAGTTATCGTTAACGTTAATTCTCTTTATACTGCGCCTGAATTAGTTAAACAATTAACTGATAGTGGTGCTGAGACAATTGTTGTGTTGGCTAATTTTGCGCATGTATTACAGCATGCTCTACCTGAAACGCGGGTGAGAAATGTTATTGTGACCGAAGTTGGTGATTTATGTGGAATGTTTAAATCGTTGTTGGTTAATTTCATGGTTAATAAGGTGAAGAAAAAAGTGCCTGAGTGGTATATTCCATATGCGGTTTCTTTTCGCAAAGTTATGGAGTTTGGGCATAAATTACGTTTACAAAAAGTGCGAATTACCGGTGATGATTTAGCGATTTTGCAATATACTGGTGGTACTACTGGCGTTAGTAAAGGTGCTATGTTAACGCATCGTAATATTCTGGCTAATGTTTTACAGAATGCTGCTTGGATGGGTGGTAATTTACAAGAAGGCGTTGAGGTTTCTATTACTGCTTTGCCGCTTTATCATGTTTTTGCCTTAACGGTTTGTTGTTTTACTTTTTTATATTTTGGTGCCGAGAGTGTTTTAATTATTAATCCGCGTGATTTGAATAGTGTTTCGCGTGCGATTGATAAACATAAGGTCACAGTTTTAATCGGTGTTAATTCATTGTTTAATGCGCTATTAAATACTTCAGAGTTTAAAAAACTGGATTTTGGTTCGGTTAAATTTACCATTGCCGGGGGTATGGCAGTACAAAGCGTGGTTGCTGATCGATGGAAAGAAATTACTGGCAGTAATATTTTAGAGGGTTATGGTTTAACAGAAGCTAGCCCTGTTGTTACGATGAATCCATTAACGCAAAAGGATTTTATTAATAGCATTGGTTTGCCGATTCCCTCAACATTGATTTCTATTCGTGATGATGATGGTAAAGAGTTATCGGTAGGTGAAGAGGGTGAGCTTTGCGTTAAAGGCCCGCAGGTTATGCAGGGTTATTGGGAGTCTGAGGCTGAGACCGAAAATGTTTTTTGGGAAGATGGGTGGTTACGTACCGGTGATGTGGCGGTGATGGATGAGCAGGGGTATTTCTATATTGTAGATCGGAAGAAGGATATTATTGTTACGTCAGGTTATAACGTTTATCCAAATGAAATTGAAAGTGTGTTGATGACGCATCCGTTAGTCAAAGAGGTTGCTATTGTTGGTGTGCCGCATGAGCATGCTGGTGAATTGGTGAAAGCATTTATCGTACGCAAAGATGATTCATTGATGAAAGATAAAGTTGTGGCTTTTTGTAAGGATCGTTTAACCAGTTATAAGGTTCCAAAGCGTGTGGAGTTTCGTGATGAATTGCCAAAAAGTAATGTTGGTAAAATATTACGACGCGCTTTGCGAGAAGAAGGTTAATAAATTATTTTTATGTTTTTTACTATTTATTTGGTTTGTCTAATTATTGTCGTAATTATTGCGTATCTTTTTTTGCGCGAATATAAAACTGCTTGGTTGAGTAGGCTTGAGAAGTATCTCTTAGACTTCTTGTATGGGCGTAAACGATTAGCTGCAAATGATGATGAGTTTTTCGGTGGCGAAGGTAGTGCTAGCGAAGGACATGAGCCTGAGTCTGAAGAGGAGACCGTTGAGCCTGACTTAGATGAAGATGTTGAAGTAAACGAGCGCGAGTATGAAGCGCCGGAAGTTGAGTTGTCTGAGATGGAAGCGCCAGAGGCAGAAGTTGCTGAGGTTGAGCTACCTGAAATTGAGCCTGTTGAAGTCGAACAGCATATGCACCAGCATTTACATGCAGAGCATCATCATGAGGAAGAGCCTGAGGAGGAGGATGAATCTGAGCAAGTAGAGAGTGAGATTGATGTTGAGCCAGATGAAAAGTCGCATTTAGAGGTAGAGGGTGATGAATTAGAGCAAGACGGTGTCAATGAGAGCGAGAGCGGTGCTTTGTTCAAGGAGTTTGATAGTGTGTTTGCCAAAGAGGCGCAGAAAGAGAAGGGCAAATTTGAAATACATGTCGTATCATCTGCGAAGAAGAAGCAGCAAGTAAAGGCTCGGCAAGATAGTGATGATGGTGAACAAAGCGTGATGCGTAAAAGTAAAGTTGATGTGGCTCGTGATATGGAAAAAGCATTGGAAAAACAAAAGGAAACGGTTAAAGCGCAACCAAAACGGCAGCAAGATGAAGGGTTTGTTGATGAGGCCCCTGAGGTTGATGAGGAGCCTGATGAAGAAGAGATGTTATAATTTTTTTGCGCTTATTTGTCGCTAATCTTCCAGTGTAAAGCGATCCCTGTTATTATTATTCGCCAATATCTCTTGGTTCCTTGTTAGTCATGTTTTGGGTTTTGATTTTGGTCAGAAAGGTGTGATTGTGTGGTTTGATATTGGATGATTTTAAGTATTGATGAGGTGATATTATGGATTTAAAAAGTCTTATTCGTGAGTTTCGTGATTTTCCTACACCAGGAATCGGGTTTAAAGATATTTGCCCTATTTTAGAGTCGCCAGAAGCGATGCTATATATTGCTAGCGAGTTTGATAAGCGCTTTAAAAGTAAACAGTTTGATATTATCGCTGGTGCTGAGTCGCGCGGTTTATTGTTTGCTAGTGCTTTTGCTATGCATGTTGAGAAGGGCTGCATGATGGTGCGTAAAAAAGGTAAGTTGCCTGGGCCGACAGTCGAAATTGATTATGGTTTAGAGTATGGGGCTGGTGTTTTAGAGATGCAAGCTGATGCAATTAAGCTAGGCGATAAAGTGTTGATCGTAGATGATTTATTGGCTACAGGTGGAACAGCTAAGGCCGCAGCGCAACTAATTGAGCGTTTAGGTGGAGTGGTTGTTGGTTATGCATTTGTAATCGAATTGGCTTTTTTAAATGGCCGAGAAGTAATTGGCGATTATCCGATTGAAACACTGGTGGTATACGATGAGTAATGAACAAGTTGAAATAGCAATTATTGGTGGCACGGGCGTATATGATCCTGGTTTGTTGGAAAACGCTAAGAGAATTAAAGTTTATACACCGTTTGGCTCGACTTCGGATTTAATTACTATTGCTGATTATGCCGGTGTAAAAATTGCTTTTTTACCACGTCATGGTGATGATCATCATATTCCGCCACATCATGTTCCATATCGCGCGAATTTATGGGCGTTAAAAGAGCTTGGAATAAAGCGAGTTATTGCTCCACGTGCTGTTGGTAGTTTGCGTGAACATATGAAACCACGTGATATTGTTATTACTGATCAGTTTATGGATGCGACAAAAAGTCGTCCGGCGACGTATTATGATGGTGGTGAGGTTGGCCATGTTTCTATGGCTGAGCCGATGTGTAGTGAGCTGCGAAGCTTAGCTAATAGAGCTGCTGGGAATTTGGGTATTTCTTTTCATAAGTCAGGTACGAGTGTTTGTATTCATGGTCCACGCTATTCAACTAAAGCAGAGTCGATTTTTTATCGTGATGCTATGAATGCTGATGTTATTGGAATGACTCTGGTTCCTGAGTGCACTTTAGCAAGAGAGTTAGAGCTCTGTTATGTCTCATTGGAGATGGTGACAGATTACGATGCTTGGTCGAATGAGGTTGTTGATACTGCCGGCGTCAAGGAGATCATGCGTGATAATGTGCAAACTATTCGTAAGCTGTTGATTGAGTTGTTGCCGATGATCCCAACTGCGCGTGATGATTGTACTTGTCCTACTGCTTTAAAGAACGCAATGATTTAATTTCTTATGGCTAGTAGTGTGTGTTGCTGCGCGCATTACTGGCCCTTTTTGCTGATATTTTACCTATGGTTTTACTGCTTTTTGTGCTACAATTTCGCGTTTAAAATAATGTCCTAAAACCTAATAGAAGTCGTTGATTTATGAGTGAATTTGCTAAAGAGATCATCTCTGTAAATATCGAAGATGAGCTAAAACAATCCTATCTTGATTATGCTATGAGCGTTATCGTTGGGCGAGCTTTGCCTGATGTGCGTGATGGCTTAAAGCCTGTGCACCGTCGTGTGTTATTTGCGATGCATGAGCTCAATAATGATTTCAATAAATCCTATAAAAAGTCGGCGCGTATCGTTGGTGATGTAATCGGTAAATATCATCCGCATGGTGATACTGCTGTTTATGACACCATTGTACGTATGGCGCAGCCGTTTTCTTTGCGTTATATGTTGGTTGATGGTCAGGGTAACTTTGGTTCGGTTGATGGTGATTCTCCGGCTGCTATGCGTTATACCGAAATTAGGCTTGCAAAGATTGCGCACTCATTGCTGATCGATCTCGAGAAAGAGACCGTTGATTTCGATCCGAATTATGATGAAACTGAGTTTGCTCCACATGTTTTACCGACGCGTGTGCCGAATTTATTGGTTAATGGTTCTTCTGGTATTGCAGTAGGAATGGCGACTAATATTCCACCGCATAACCTTAATGAAGTGGTTGATGCTTGTTTAGCACTAACTGATGACTCTGAGCTTACGATTGAACAATTGATGCAATACATCCCTGGGCCTGATTTTCCAACAGCGGGCATAATTAACGGTAGAGCGGGGATTGTGCAGGCATATCGTACTGGGCGTGGTCGTATCTATGTGCGAGCGCGAGCGTCGATTGAAGGTGAAGAGGGCAGTAAGCAAGCTGTCATTGTCCACGAATTACCATATCAGGTTAATAAGGCACGTTTGTTAGAAAAAATTGCTGAACTTGTGAAGGAGAAGAAATTAGAGGGAATCACAGCGGTACGCGATGAATCAGATAAGCAAGGTATGCGCGTTGTTATAGAACTGCGTCGCGGTGAAGCAGCCGATGTTATTTTAAATAATTTATATAAGCACACGCAGATGCAGGTGGTTTTTGGCATCAATATGGTTGCGTTAGATAAGAATCAACCGAAATTATTAGATCTCAAACAAATTCTAGAAGCATTTATTCAGCATCGTCGTGAGGTTGTAACCAGGCGTACTATTTTCGAGCTGCGCAAAGCGCGACAAAGAGCCCACCTATTGGAAGGCCTAGGAATCGCACTAGTAAATATTGATGAGGTTGTGGCTCTAATTAAGGCGGCAAAAACCCCGGCGGAAGCGAAAGTTAATTTAATGGCTCGCGGTTGGCAGCCTGGCGCTATTATGCCGATGTTAGAACGCGTTGGCAGTGATTTGTCGCGACCAGATGGTTTGACTAAAGAGTTTGGTTTGGTAGCAGATGGTTATCGACTATCAACTGAACAGGCGCAGGCTATTTTAGATATGCGTCTACATCGCTTAACAGGTTTAGAGCAAGATAAAATAATTAAAGAATATAAAGAGTTGTTAGACTTAATTGCGGAGTTGTTAGAAATCCTAGCCAATCCGAATAGGCTAATGGAAGTTATACGTGAAGAGTTACTGGTAATTAAGAAAGATTTTGGCGATGTAAGACGTACAGAAATTGTTGAGGTGCAAGAGGACCTAACAACTGAAGATCTTATTGAAGATGAGGCGGTTGTGGTTACTATTTCACATCAGGGTTATGCTAAATTGCAATCATTAGATATTTATTCAGCACAACATCGTGGAGGTAAAGGTAAGTCGATTACCAAGGTAAAAGACGAAGATTATGTTCAGCATTTAGTTATTGCTAATACGCATGACACTATTTTGTGCTTTTCGAGCGCAGGTAAGGTTTATTGGTTGAAGGTTTATCAGTTGCCGCAGGGTGGCCGAGGAGCACGCGGTAAGCCGATGGTAAATTTATTGCCTTTGGCTCAGGACGAGAGAATTACCGCAATTATGCCGATCCGTGAATATTGTGATGGTTTTTATGTGTTTATGGCTACTGAGCAGGGCTTTGTTAAAAAAGTGCCGTTGCAAGACTTTTCGCGGCCGCGCACCTCGGGCATTATTGCCGTTGATTTGGTTCCTGGGGATAGATTGATTGGTGCGGAGTTAACGCATGGTGAGCAGAGTGTTATGTTGTTTACTGATGGCGGGCGTGTGATTCAATTTGTCGAGAGCCAGGTGCGTGCTATGGGGCGTGTAGCGCGTGGTGTGCGTGGAATAAAATTACAGACTGAACAAAAAGTTATTTCATTAATTGTTGTAGCGCCTGATGGGGCTATATTAACAGCTACTGAGAATGGTTATGGTAAGCGCACGGCGATAGAGGATTACCCGAAAATCAATCGTGGTGGTCAGGGTGTTGTCTCGATCAAAGTGAGTGAGCGTAATGGTAAGGTTATAGGGGCAGTGCAAGTTAATGATGATGATGAAGTTATGTTAATTAGTGATAAAGGGACACTGGTACGTACGCGCGTAAATGAGATTTCGGTTATTGGTCGTAATACTCAAGGAGTTAGGCTGATTACCTTAAGTGAAGCTGAACAATTAATCGCGGCTCAGAGGGTTGCTGAAATTGCACAACAAGATGTCGAATAGCCTGCAAAACAGGTGTGTTTTAATAATAATTGGTTGTGTTAGCTTGTTGAAGATATTAGAATTCATCGTATTCGATTCATGATGGAGTTGCCAAGAAAGTTATGAGACGTATTAAGTATTTTGTTGTTGTTAGTTGCTTGTTATTTCTTGTTGGTTGTTCAGCGCCTGGTGTTTATATAACGCCCAGTAATATTCAAAGCCCGATACTTGTTAAGGGTAAATTGGTAAAGCCCAAAATAGTCGCACTTGATGCCAAAGTTTTGTCTACGCAACGTCCTTATCAATATCGTATTGGGCCTTATGATATTTTGAACATCATTGTTTGGGAGCATGTAGAATTTAACGCTGGAGGTACTACGGTTGATTCTCATGGTTATATATTTTTTCCATATGTTGGTCGTTGTAAGGTCTCAGGTTTAACGGTTGAACAAATACGTCGTAAATTAACGCGGCGAATGACTGCATATATTCGTACGCCACAAATTACCGTTGTAGTTAACAAGTTTAACAGTAAGCAGGTGAGTGTTATTGGTGAAGTAATTAACCCGGGAACGCAAGGTCTGTCAGCTAAGCCGTTAACCCTTCTCGGTGCAATTAATAACGCAGGTGGTGTAAATAGAAGTTCTGCTGATACTGGTCGTATTTATGTTTTCAGGAGTGGAAAGCATGGTCTGTATATTTATTTGATGAGTGCCCACACTCCATCAAAACTTCTTATTATGGAGTGCTTTATTCTGCGAAATAATGATATTGTTTATGTGGCCTCGTCTGCTAGAGGTCTTGCTCAAGTCATGCCAACGGCGCAGACTATTTGGCATAATAACTCGGTAGTAAGATAAGAGAGAGATTTATTTATGGATATACGCCAGCACGACAATGCAATGTTCACGCAAAACCAAGGTGATGAGGTTGATTTGCATGAGGTGATGGGAATTATTGCGGCTCATAAGATTTTTATTTTAGCAATGACTTTCTTTGTGTTTATTGTTGTCTCGCTTGTTGTAATAAATATGGCGCCAAAATATAAAACCACGGCTTTATTGCAGATTGCGAATCATGCTGATGCCAATGATATTAATGGTACGTTGCGGGGTGTAAGCGGCCTAAATGGTTCGTTAAATCAAGATGGCATCAAGCCATCAGATATTCAGTCAGCGTTAATGCGGTCTCGATTTATTTTGCAGCCGGTTATTGATGAAAATCACTTAAACATTGTCACATTCCCGCGCTATTTTCCGATTCTAGGTGCTTTGGTTGCTCGAAATTACAATTTAACGCATGATGTTGGTGTTATAGCCCGACCATTATTTGGTCTTACAGGCTATGCTTGGGGAGGCGAGTCTTTAAAGGTGAGTTCTTTTGTGGTTCCAGAGAGATTGTTTGATAAAAAATTTATTATTGTGGCTGGTAAAGAGAACCGTTTTAAACTCTATTATAATGGTGATTTAGTATTGCATGGTAAGGTTGGTCAGCAGGTATCAGCTACTAACGTTTATTATCGTGGCGTTATGATCTTAATAAATAGTATGCATGCACACTCTGGTGTTGGTTTTACACTTGTTAAAAAAGCTGATGCAAGTATTATGAAAGAGTTAGTAAGTAATTTCACCATTCAGGATAAAGGTGATAAGGCTGCAACTGGGATCTTATCTCTCTCTTTAGTTGGGTATGATCCAGTTAAACTGCCGAAGATATTAAATACCATTCTTGACCTTGAGGTGGCCAATAACCTGAAAAAAACGGCCTTAGAAGCGAGAAAATCATTGCGATTTTTAAATGAACGAGTGCCAATATTGAAGGCCGAGCTTAATAAATCTGAGCAAACTTTGGATCGTTATCGAGCAAAAAGCGGATCGTTAAGTGTTAGTCAGGCGGCGCAACTTTTGTCAACCCGAGTTGTTGTTATTGAGGGTAAGGTTGAGGCATTAAAGTTAAAGCGTTCGCAATTATTGCAGACTTATACTGAGCAACATCCTTTGGTGCAATTGGCATCAACAAAGTTGGCCAGTTTGCAGCATGATTTGACTAGGTTGAAAAGAAAACTGCGAATGTTTCCTAGTGCCGAGAAAGATGAGATCGCGCTTGAGCGGCAGGTAAAGGTTAAGCAGCAATTATACGTGTCGATATTGAATCGTATCCAACAATTACAGATGATTCAACTTGGGAAAAGCGATAACGTGAAGGTTTTGGATCGTGCGGCTGTATCGACTAAGTTGCCTGGTTATAAATCTATGGTGTTATTGGGAAGTCTTGTGTTTGGTTTTATGCTGGCGGTTATTCTTGTTTTTTTACGAAGACTTTTTGCGCTTGCAGTAGATAATCCTGATGTTATCGAAAAAAACTTAGGCATAATCTCTTATGCTGTACTACCTTTTAGTAAGCGGCAGGAAAAAATACAGTTTGGTGGGAATAAGCGCAAATTGGAAGAATCAAACTTATTATCTGTAGTTGGACCGCATGATATTGTGATTGAGAGTTTGCGTAGTTTGCGTACTGTTTTACATGGCGCTTTAAAAAAACATGACAATAATGTGATTAATTTATTGGGTGCCGGTCCAGGCATCGGTAAATCTTTTATTGCTGTTAATTTGGCCGTACTGTTTAGTGATGCCAAGAAAAAAGTATTATTGCTGGATGCGGACTTGCGTAAAGGAACTATCTTTAACTATTTAAAATTGCGACAAGGTCCTGGTTTGGCAGAGTTTTTGCAGGATGACGAGGTCGAATTTGACCAAATTAAACAGATTGTGCGTCCAGATACTTTTGATTTTATTGCGGCAGGTAGTTATGTTGGTAGCCCAACGGAATTATTTATGTTTGGTAGATTCGAAGAATTAATGATTCAAGTTAAAAAAGATTATGATCTGGTTTTGATTGATACCCCACCTGTACTTGCTGCGACAGAGGGTATGTTGATAGCGCAACACTCTGATATTAACTTGCTGGTGGTTGGATTAGGTAAGAGCAATTTGCGAGAATTAAGTTATGCTGTGAAACGAGCTAAACAAAGTGATGTGGATATTGCTGGTTTGGTGTTTAATACGGTTCGTAAAGATGTGGCTCATCAAAACTACTATTGCTGTGAGTATAAGTCTTGAGTGCAATGATCCCCATTATAGCAATTGATGGCCCAAGTGGGTCAGGTAAAGGGACTGTGAGTCGTTTGTTGGCTCAGGAGTTTGGGTGGCACTTTTTGGACAGTGGTTCTTTGTATCGTGTCCTGGCGATGGCGGTTTTGAAATATAACATTGATGTAGAGGATAGAGCCGTACTTGTTGCTTTGGTGCATGACTTGGATATCAAATTTGTGTCTAATGCTGAAGATGAGCCGATCATATATCTCGATGGCGAAAATGTTTCCGCTGCGATCAGAACCGAAGAGTGCGGGAAGATGGCGTCTTTCATCGCGCCAATCCCTGAAGTGCGTAAAGCGTTGTTTGTACGTCAGCGAGCATTTCTACAGCTGCCAGGGTTGGTTGCAGATGGACGTGATATGGGGACGGTGGTTTTCCCAGAGGCGAAAGTTAAGATTTTTCTCACTGCAAGCCATGAAGAGCGGGCGCGCCGTCGCTATTTACAGTTGCAAGCTAAGGGAATAAGTGTTAGCCTGCGCGACGTTTTACAGGAGTTGGTGGAGCGTGATGCGCGTGATCAAAAACGCCAAGTTGCGCCGCTAAAGCCAGCAGCTGATGCTAGACTAGTTGATACTACTAACGTGAGTATCAAAGAGGTAGTGAAGCAGGTAAAGGATTACGTAGAAGAAGTTTATGGGACGGTTGTTTAGCCGATTTTTAACAGCCCATGTGGCTTGCTTGTCGCGTAATAATGCATGGTTAATGTGTTCTTTGCGGCAGTTATGCACTACATGGCTTAACTATAGTGTGTAAATATGTCTGAAAATTTTGCTGATTTATTTGAAGAGAGTCTCTCTCAACTTAGTTTCAATCCGGGTTCCGTCATTAAGGCAGAGGTAATAGAGGTTAACTCCAGTTACATCGTTGTTAATGCAGGACTAAAAACCGAATCTTATATTTCTGTTGCGGAATTCAAAGATAATGAAGGTAAAGTTGAAGTAGAGGTTGGCGATCAGGTTGATGTAGTTTTAGATGCAATCGAAAATGGTTGTGGTGAAACCAAATTATCACGTGAAAAAGCTAAACGTGCCGTAACGTGGATAGCTCTAGAAAAGGCTCACGATGAAGGTAATAATGTTAAAGGTACTATTATTGAAAGAGTGCGTGGTGGTTTCACTGTTGAATTGGAACGCGTTAAGGCGTTCTTGCCAGGGTCTTTGGTCGATGTGCGTCCTGTAAGAGATCCGTCCTATCTAGAAGGCCAAGAACTAGAATTCCGTATTATCAAATTAGATAAGAAACGTAAAAATATTGTATTGTCACGCCGTGATTTAGGTGGTGAAAATGAAGAAGCTTTAGAAGCGCTGCAAGAAGGTCAAGAAGTTGTCGGTATTGTGAAGAATCTTACCGATTATGGTGCCTTTGTTGATTTAGGTGGTGTTGATGGCTTACTACATATTACTGACATGTCTTGGAAGCGCGTTAAGCATCCAAAAGAGATGTTGGAAGTTGGTGAGAAGATTAAGGTTGTTGTGCTTAAGTATGATCGTGATAAAAATCGTGTCTCTTTAGGTCTGAAACAGCTTGCTGATGATCCATGGCGTGATATTGGACGTCGTTATCCTATTGGCTCACGTCTCTTTGGTAAGGTAACCAATATCACTGATTACGGTTGCTTTGTTGAGATTGAGTCTGGAATTGAAGGTTTGGTGCATATGTCTGAAATGGACTGGACCAATAAGAATATCCATCCTGCCAAAGTGGTTGGTGTTGGTACCGAAGTTGAAGTCATGGTTTTAGAGCTTGATGAAGAACGCCGTCGTATCTCTTTAGGTATGAAGCAGTGTCAAGATAATCCATGGGATGCTTTTGCTGCGACTCATCAGAAGGGTGAGAAGATTAAGGGTAATATCAAATCTATTACTGACTTTGGAATCTTCGTAGGCTTGACTGGCGATATTGATGGCTTGGTACATTTGTCTGATATTTCTTGGACAGAGACAGGTGAGCAGGCTATTCGCAACTATAAGAAAGGCCAAGAGGTCGAAGCTGTGATTCTAGCTATTGATTCCGAGCGTGAGCGTATTTCGCTAGGTGTTAAGCAGCTAGAAGATGATATCTACGTGCACTATTTTGCCGAACATCCAAAGGGTTCTGAAGTTACAGGTAAGGTAACTGAAGTTGCTAAGGGCGTTACTGTTCAATTAGATGACGGTATCGAAGGTAAGATTAAATTGGCTGACATCAGTAGAACTCGTGTCAATGATGCTAGTGATTTCTTTGATGTTGACGATGAGATCAAGGCGATTGTTATCGGGCTAGATAAAAAATCACGCTTCATTGCCCTTTCAACAAAAGAGTTAGAGGCAGATACTGGCTCAGATGCGCCTGCTAATACTACCTTAGGCGATCTGTTAAAAGAACAGATGGAAAAAGAGTAGGAATCTAATTAGCTTATGGGGGTATACTGCCCCCATAAGTTTTTTTGTTTACTCAGGGAGTTAAAGTGATGCGTATTATCTATTTTTTGTTTATTCTTCTTATTCTTATTATCGGTGCTACGTTTGCTTATTTAAATGCCGTTCCCGCGCAGTTTAATTACTATTTTGGTACGGTGTCATTGCCGTTGTCATTATTGTTGGCGCTTGGTTTGGGTGTTGGCTTGTTGCTTGGTTTTATTGCTATGTTGCCACCAATATTGCGAGCTAAAGGCAGAGGGTTGCAGTTAAAGCGTAAGCTGAAAAGTGTTGAGCAGGAAGTGGAAAATTTACGCACTCTGCCAATAAAAGAATAGTTTTACGATTACTGTTTTATTATGTTGTATCTTTTATTTTTATTATTACCCGTAGCTGCCTTTACAAGCTGGTATGCTGGTTATCGCTCAAAAATTCATAATGTAAAAAAAACTTCTCCAAATTTGCCGCGTGATTATTTCATTGGCCTTAAGTACTTAATCGAAGAACAGCCTGATAAAGCGGTTGACGTGTTTATTAAGTTGTTAGAGGTGAATAGTGATACTGTTGAAACGCACCTAGCTTTGGGCAGCTTGTTTCGACGAAGAGGCGAAGTTGATCGTGCCATCCGTATACACCAAAATCTTATCGCACGTCCTCAATTAACGAAAACACAAAGAGTGCATGCCATGTCAGCATTGGCGGAGGATTATTTGCGTGCTGGTGTGTTGGATCGAGCTGAGAATTTATTTTTAGAATTAATTAAATTGGATAGTAATAGCGCTGCTAGCTATACATATTTGCTAGATATTTATGAGCAGCAAAAGGATTGGGATAAAGCCATAACTTATGCGAATAAGTTACAAAACAAGCATGGCATCGCTATGCATATGACCATTGCGCATTATTATTGCGAATTAAATGATCCTAGAAAAGCTCTTGCTATTGATAAGGCGTGTGTGCGGGCTGAATTGTTATTGAGTGAAGAGCATTTGGCTGCTGGAAATTATAAGGATGCAATACGTTTATGTAAAAAGGCGGTTGATTATAGTCCTGATTATATATCCGAAGTTATTCGGCCATTGGCTGCTGCGTTTGAAGGTTTGCATGATGATGTTGGTTGTATCAAATATTTGCAAGATTGTTTGGCTCGTTATCCGCGTATCTCTATTATATTGGTATTAGCTGGTTTTTTGCGTAAACATAATGGTGATTTTGCGGCTATTGAATTTATTACAGAACAAATGACACATTACCCTTCGTTGCGTGGCTTGGATTGTTTAACTGATTTGTATGTTGATAATTCTGATGGTAACACCAGAGAAAAATTATTGTTGTTGCAGAAAGTTATGCATGATCTTTTAGGCGAGAGGCCAATTTATCGTTGTCAAGAGTGTGGGTTTGCGAGCAAAGTGCTTTATTGGCACTGTCCAAGTTGTCGGCGCTGGGGATTGGTTAAGCCGATTCACGGTCTTGAAGGCGATTAATTGGTGCTTTTGATTATAGTCTATTTTTACAGTCTTTAGTCAATACAGTATTTTTTACTGTATTGTGTATCTTATTTTGATTAATACAATAGTTGATGCGCGGTAATGCTATTGCCGTGGATGCTTTATTAATTAAATGAGGATATGTTATGAAAAATTTTCGTAATTTTATTGGGGTTATGGTCGCATTAAGCTTTGTTTGCATGGGCAGCGCTTTTGCTCAGCATAAGTATGTGCGCCATCACCATAAGACTGTAACAAAAAATATGACGCAAGTTGTACGGATAAATAGTGCTGATGCCGTTGCATTGGCCTCCTTGAAGGGCATTGGTCCGCGTAAGGCTCAGGCTATTCTCGCTTACCGCGAACAAAATGGCTCATTTAACTCTGTGTCTGATTTAACAAAGGTAAAAGGCATTGGACAAAAGTTTCTTGCGCGTTTGCAGGAAAAAAATCCTGGCAAAATTAGCCTGTAATTAAGGGTATGGCAAGAGAGGTCAGCTGCTTTCCCATTGTTCCTCTCTTGTCATGATTTATGTTATGATCACGTTGATTTCATAATGATTTTTTAGGAGTGCACATGGCGGTTAAGGTTACAAAGGCAGTATTTCCTGTGGCGGGTTTAGGCACGCGTTTTTTGCCGGCAACAAAGGCAAATCCAAAAGAGATGCTGCCTATTGTTGATAAGCCGTTGATTCAATATGCGGTGGAAGAGGCAATGGCTGCTGGTATTACCCAGCTTATTTTCGTTACTAGTAATAGTAAGCGTGCTATAGAGGATCATTTTGATTCTAATTTTGAATTAGAAGCAAAACTAGAGTCTGACCATCGAGACGACCTATTGGCGTTGGTGCGAGGTATTATTCCAGAAGGTGTTTCTTGTGTTTATGTGCGCCAACCCGAGCAGTTAGGCTTGGGACATGCTGTATATTGTGCTAAGGATATTGTTGGTAATGAACCTTTTGCGGTTTTATTAGCTGATGATTTAATTTCTTCGGAAAATGGTTATTGTTTGCAGGAGATGTTAGATATTTATGATGCAACTAATAATAGCGTGTTAGCGATTCAGGAAGTTGATATGGCTGACGTAAGTAAATATGGTGTTGTAGGTGTTAAGCAGAGCGGGAATGGTTCGGTAGCTGCAAGCATTGTTGAGAAGCCTGAGGTTTCAGCCGCGCCTTCTAATCTAGCTGTTGTTGGTCGATATGTTTTAACTCCTGCTATTTTTAGTTTCTTAGAGTCGCTGTCAGTTGGCAAAGGTGGTGAATATCAGTTAACCGATGCGATTGCAAAATTACTAAATGAAGAAGAAGTGCGGTTATGTCAATTTTCTAGTGTGCGTTATGACTGCGGTAGTAAACTAGGATATCTAAAGGCAACGCTTGAGTTTGCTCTAAATCATTGTGAGGTTGGCGCAGAATTTAAAGAGTATCTGCATGCGAGGTTTCAGTCTGCTTGAGATATTAATTGCGCTGGTAATATTATCTATCGGTTTGCTGGCTATTGCCAAGATGCAAACGTTAGCATTGCGGCGTGATTATTCGTCTTATTTATATGCTGTGGCAATTTCTCAGTATAGTTCTGGCAGTGATCATTTGTTAGTTCATGATTCATCCTATTTGTGGAATATGCAGAATGCAGAATTATTACCGCAAGGCAGGGGTGTGTTTTCGACAGATAGTACAAAGGTTGTGTTGTGTTGGTATGATCGGTCAATGTTTAAAAAGATCTGCATATAAGGGCTTTTCTCTTTTGGAAATCATTTTGGCTATAGCGCTTGGGTCGCTGCTATTGGCTGGCATTATGGATGTTTATTTGGGCGTGAGTAATAGTTCGCAACGTTTGCGCGAATTATGGCAGGTGCAAAATAGTGGTCGGATGGCTGCAATAATATTAGGAAAAAGTATTCGAGTGGCAGGTTATTCTGGTTGTATTGCAAATAGATTGCCGTGGGCAATACGGGGATTTACAAAAGCAAGCGCACCGCCAAAGTTGCGTAATAAGGTTGCACGAGGAGATGTTATTGTAATATCTAAGGCAGATGCATTTCCCACGCAATTAAATTACGGAGTTAAAGCTGGTTCTAAGCAATTGAAGGTTATTAATAGTCCTGCTTCACTTTCGCAGCGACAACTATTGATTGCGGATTGTGCGCATGCAGAATTAGTGACTGCAAAAAATTATGCCCGTCGTACTATTAATTTAAAGCATAGTTTAACTTATGCATATTCTCAGCAAGATACACAAGTTTCGCGTTTTGAAGAAATAGCTTATTTTATAGGTAGAACTTCTCGTAAAGATGCGCGCGGTAGCAGGGAGTATGCTTTGTATCAAGTATTGAACTATGGGCGTCGACAAGAATTGATTCCAGGAATTATAGATATGAAGGTTGGCTATCAAGTTCGAGATTCTTATGGCAAGTTGCAGGATCACCTATCTGCGAGCCAAGTCGTTAATTGGGATAGTGTTGTGGCAGTGAATATTACATTATACGTTCGAGAGAATAATAATATGATACGGCAGTGGCCGCTGTATTTCGTTTTGCGTGAGCGTATTTTATGATGGACCGCAGAGAGCATGGTGTAGTTTTATTTTCTGCCTTAATATTTTTGTTGGTAATTACTTTGCTAGTAATTGGTGTTGCTAAATCAGGACTGTTAGAAGCAAAAATAAATAATAATTATTATGCAAAAGTAATGGTCTTGCAGAAGGCGGAAGTTTTACTGCGTCAACAGGAAAAGACGTTGGCAACCGCTAATTATTTGCCGCCACACGTTGTAGTGTTGACTACGCAAACATGTGGAGTGATATTTTACCGAGTTAATGTTGAGGCTGGATATCTGCATGCTAGAGTAACTTTGCAGAGTGTGTACGCAAAATTACTCAGACATCGTTATTGCAAGACTAAGCCGACTATCAGACCTGGTCGACAATCTTGGTTAGAGTTATGAGATATCCTCTTCTTGGCGTTTTGTCAGAATCTCATGACCATTGTCGGTGACTAATAGCGTATGTTCCCACTGTGCTGATAGTTTGTGGTCCTTGGTAACCACTGTCCAGCCGTCTGGTAGCATTTTTATGTCTCTTTTGCCGGCGTTAATCATGGGTTCTATGGTGAAGGTCATACCTGGTTGAAGTACGAGCCCGGTGCCTTTTTTGCCGTAGTGTAGGACTTGAAAGCCCTCTTCATGGAATTGGTGCCCAATACCGTGACCGCAGTACTCGCGTACGACTGAAAAGCGATTGTATTCGGCGTGTTGTTGAATTGCAGCACCGATATCGCCGAGGTGTACACCTGGCTTTACTAGCCCAATACCAATGTAGAGGCACTCTTGCGCTACTTTCACTAGGCGTTTAGCTAGGATGGATGGTTTGCCAACAAAAAATGTTTTGCTAGTGTCGCCATGTAACCCATCTTTAATCAAAGTGACATCGATATTGATGATATCGCCGTCCTTTAAGGCTTTCTCGCCGGGGATGCCGTGACAAATAACATGATTGACAGAAGTACAGGTAGCTTTCGGAAAGCCTCGGTAGTTAAGAGGGGCTGGGATGGCTTGCTGAGCATTGACGATGTAGTCGTGACAGATATGGTCTAGCTCGCCAGTAGTGACGCCAGGCTGGACGTGGGGTTCAATCATTTCAAGGACCTCAGCGGCTAGATGTCCTACGATACGCATCTTCTCTATCTCTTCAGTTGTCTTGGTGATTATGGTCATGCTTTCGTTACCTGTTGTCGTTATTAGCAACATATGGTATAAAGTTGACCGCGATTTCGCAAATAATTCACACACATATCGACACGTGGTCTTGGGTGTCTAGTGAAAGCTAGATTAGATTATGGGATATGTGGAGGTTTAACCCTAGGAGAT
>JAGLTR010000060.1 GCA_023135155.1 Gammaproteobacteria bacterium | reverse complement strand
CCCCACTTCGCAGGAATACGCAATGGTCAACATTTAGCGAGTGCCGAGGTGCATTTTTGTACGCATGATGCAAATCAAGAGCCATATGCGAAATTAATCTTAAGCGATATTTTAGTCGCTAATCACGAAAACATGATGACAGCGGATTCGCACCTAGTAGAAATAGTCGAATTCGACTACGCGAAAATTGAACGTACATATATAGGTAGAAAAGGCGATAATAGTGTTGGACCGCCAAGCACATCTGGGTATGATTTGGAGAGTGCGCAGAAAATATAGAGGATTAATTTTATGGATAAGTTTAGAAAAGTTTTGTTGGTTTTGGTTTGTTGTGTAGTTGCTGGTTGTGACTCTTCTGGGCAGCAGGCGAAGAATGTTGGTAAATATGCGCCGATTTTGAATGCTAAGCCGAAGTATTTTGTTACTGTAAAAACCGCTGTTGCTTCTAGTCTGCAAAAAAAGATTATGCCTATTTGGATCGTTACCTATAAGACGACTAATAAAGCATGCGAGGTTACAACAAATTCCTTGGAAGGAGTGGTTTTACCTCGAATTATTCGTGAACATATTAAATCAAAGGTAGTGGATGGTAGGTATAAAGATCTTGTTATTCCTATTGATAAATATAAGCCAGGATATTGTCATTGGAAAACTGGCTATATAAGCTATAAGGTTGATCATAATGAAGATGATCGGGATGCTAGAGTTGCAATGTTTTTTATAGGTAAGCATGTGAAGGTATTGAGGCATTATGCTATTGATATTTGGGGGTGTCATGATGCTAAGAATTGTAGGCAGGTATCGCTTAAATATTTCACAAAATATTATTCTGGTAGTTTTTCTGCTCGTGCAAACTACATCTACGTTTTGAATTATTGGAGAATGTAGTAATGGTTACATATTTAGATTGCGCATTGCTTTCGGGTGGCATCTATCATCTAGATGCCGGTTACATGGGTCATAATTTCCGATCTATAAGGTTTGATGATATAACACCGACGACCAATGGATGGATGAGAATGAAAGATGTTCGCACCCTAATGCACGATTATTCCCCCTTCCTAGCAGCCCTATATATAAAATTCGAAAAAGGCGAAGCCAAAAACGCAGTAGTAGCCATTAGAGGCACAGTCAAAACCAGTATCTTCGACCTCGCAGTAGACGCGATCTCCTGGACCTCTGATGTCTTGGGTTACGGCGAATCAGATCACCTCCCAGCATATATGGCGCTAGCCACAGCATTCCTGCATCAAGCCCGCTGGTACCTAAAACGCTATTTCCCCAATTGCTATAACTACGGTCGCATAACCATCACCGGCCACTCCCTAGGCGGAGCCATAGCGCAATTACTGTCTTTAACAACGCTGCCATATACCTCAGTAGTATTTAACTCCCCAGGCTGTGGCCACATGATTCAAGGAAAAACTAATCCCATCTCACTAGTGCATAACATAGACGCAACCTACGGTTTCATAAATAAAATAGGTGAAACCATAGGCAACCTATCAACAATAGAAGTCCCCGAACAAGAACAAGAAGCCAAAGAGATATTCGAAAACATAAACGAACAACAAATGCTAGCTTCGTTGAAAACCTACAGCGAACACAAATCAGATCTAAAAGGTTTAACAGAACGCCTAAAAGCCTACGGTAACACAGTCAATACAGTGTCTAAATTCCGAGAAACAAAACACGCCTACCTAAAATGCGAACAAGAAAACACCGCAACCCACTGGTACGAACTAAAAGAAAAATTAGCAAAACAGACCTGCGGCATAGAAGCAATATTAACAGCCTACGCAAAAGTAATAGGCGCACAGCATTCGATAAATAATATGCTGACAACGCTAATGGACGAACGGTATCGGGCTTTTGCTTTAAGGGCGATAGTTTGAGTGTCTTTATGGAGGATGCAATGTCAGAGAAAATAGAGGTTGGTTCCAGTAATGTTTTCAAAGATCTGGGTTGTAGCAATCCTGAGGAACGCTTGGCGAAAGCAGAACTTGCTAGACAGATTAATGCTGTTATTAAAAGGCGTAATTTAGCGCAAACAGAGGCCGCAGAAGTTATTGGCATTCCAAAACAAAAAGTATCTTTACTTGGTAACGGTATTGTCTCAGGATTTTTCTTGAGGAGGCTTATGGCGTTTTTAAATAAATTAGGCCAAGAGAATAGGGTGTAGCGCATAAGAAACATGTCATGAGCAAAGCACATAATGCCGTGATTGTTCATCGTAGAGACGCATAGCAATGCGTCTTATATGAGGGCCGAAATATTTTGTTAAGTAAAAATCTCCGAATGTCTAGCCTCTGCATTTTGTTTATGGGTGTGAATAGCGTGTGATAAGTATAGCAGTCTTATATCTATCACAAAAGATAGAATAACTTGATCGCGTGTGATACCTATAGTAAGCTTATAATCATCACACGAGATTGGAGATAGAAATGAGTAATCCTCGCGGCATTATTGGCCGCTACGAAGAGATAGAGGTTTTGGAGCACATGTACGCCTCTGATGATCCTGAGTTTCTTGCAATATACGGAAGGCGTAGAGTTGGTAAAACTTATCTGATACGAGAGTTCTTTAAGGATAAGGGCGCCGTTTTTTTCAATGTTACTGGTTCTAAAGATGGCTCAATGCGTGAGCAGATTGAGCACTTTACGTCAAGAATGGGAGATACTTTTTATGGCGGTGCAAAAATTACTCCTGAGAAAAATTGGGACGCTACTTTTAACCAGTTAACGAGAATCTTCGCTCAAATTCCTAAAGATAAAAAAATAGTAATGTTTTTTGATGAGTTGCCGTGGATGGCAACCAAGCGATCGAGAGTACTGCAAAACTTAGATTATTACTGGAATCAATATTGGTCAGATGATCCTCGTATTAAGCTTATTATTTGTGGTTCTTCGGCATCGTGGATCATCAACAAAGTATTAAGAAGTAGAGGTGGTTTGTACAATAGAGTGACTAGAAAGATTTTTCTAGAGCCATTTAACCTTCCAGAAACGAAGGATTTTTTACAGAAGATTGGCGTTAAGTTGAATAATAGACAGACATTGTTACTGTATATGGTTACTGGTGGTGTCCCTTACTATTTAAAGCAAACTCATAAAGGTTTAACTGCCATGCAATTAATTGAGAAGCTAGCTTTCTCAAAAAAGGCATTCTTACTGGATGAGTTCGATGAATTATTTAACTCTCTTTTTGATGATGGAGATGTCTACACGCAAATAGTTAAGGCGATATCACAGCATCGTTACGGTATCGGCCAGAGAAAATTATTGGAAACAGTAGGAAAGCAGGTTGTAGGAGGTCTAGGGGTAAGAAAGCTTAAAGATTTAGAAGAGGCTGGCTTTATTATGAGCTTTAAGCCGCTATATCATAAGAAGCAAGGAATCTATTATCGGTTAATAGATGAATATGTGCTTTTCTACTTGAAATGGATTGAGCCAATTAAGGGCACGTTGCAAAAGAAAGCCTTAAGTAAAGGGAATTGGGAAGAGATGCAAAATAGCCCTGAATGGAACAATTGGCTTGGTTATTCATTTGAGGCGGTTTGCTATAAGCATTTGTCCGCCATACGCGACACGCTAAAAATAAGTCCTACCGCAACCGCAAACACTTGGCGTTTTGTTCCAAGAAAACACAGTGATGAGAGAGGGGCGCAGATTGATCTATTGTTTGATAGAAGAGATGACGCAATTACAATTTGTGAAATAAAATACAGTACAAAACCATATGTAATAACCAAAGAATATGTGGATAATCTGAAGCGTAAAATGGAAGTGTTTCAACAGCAAACCAAAACAAAGAAACAGTTGTTTATTGCCATGGTTGCGGCAATGGGGCTGAAAAATAACTACTACGCTGAGGATGTTTGTAGTGGCGTTGTAACTTTGGATGATCTTTTTTAATATTATAGATTGGTGTAGATGCCATTGGCAGATTCAAGCGTATTTCAATGTCTTTTCATTCCGAAAATCAATAGGAGTCCCCATGCGTTAAGGATTTAATAACAGGCGACAACAATAACAACGCAATCGCGGCAACAGCAATAACAATCAAAATTATCCAAAAAGTATGCGCGTAGATATTGGCGCTTGTAGCCTTTCCTTGTGCAGTTGTTAGCCCTGCGAATGTTTGCGCGCTTAGTTTCGCCATGACGCCACTTAGGTAGCCGGCGAACGCTAAAGCCAGAGAGTTAACGCCCATCAGGGTTGCGTAGATGCGTTTTGGTGCTAAGTTACTGATCATGGTTAAGATTGCTGGAGCGAGACAAATCTCACCTGCACCTAGAAACACATAACCGAAAATTACATATGTCAGAGCAATCCAATGCGCTGGTAAACTTGTTGCACTCGCGGCGAGAATAAAGCTAAATAATCCTAAGCATGCCATGATTAAACCTAAAAACAATTTTATTGTTACAGATGGCTCGTGTTTGCGTTTAGCTAAATATATCCAGGTGATCGCAAAGAGTGGCGCGGCCAATACAACAAATAGTGGGTCAAGTGAATTAAATACCACAGACGGAATTGCCCAGCCAAAAATCACATGATGCACGTCGCGATTAATAAACATTATTATTGTACTGCCAACCTGAAGGCTGGCTATAAAAAAGAAAACGCTAAAAAGCGTAAGAATTAAAATCGCTATAATCCTGTTGCGTTCTAGTTTGCTGTATTTAGGCAGCATGACAATGAATGCTATTACCAGGAGAAAAGCTACGATATAGGCAACCGAATCAAAAACTGTAATGTGCTGTAATAGATAGAAAACAATCAGGCATCCTAGTAATATGCTAATTATCGCAACAGACTTGATGGCGCACGTTTTAGCAAGTCCGTTTTTTATCGCGTTCTTTGCTGGCTTGTAGGTTGTTAAAAAAACAAAAAGACCAATGGCGATACCAATAGCATTACAAAGAAATCCATAGCGTAGGCCAAACATGATGCTTATGGCCCCGTACATTATTGGCCCCAGTATTGCGCCAATATTCATGCCCGCATAAAACAAGACATAAGCTCGTTCACGCTGCATGCTCTCAGGTGCGTATAAATTGCCGACAAGACTGGTGCAGCTGACCTTATAGAGACCTATGCCGCAAATGGTTAAAGCAAGACCGAGGTAAACAAAATCCAGCTTTGGGATGAATAATAAAATATTACCCGCAATCAAAAACAGCGCGCCAATAATAATAGAAAAACGAAAGCCTAATAATCGATCGGCAAGAATTCCGCCAATCACAGGTAGTCCAAAAGATAACGCCAAATATATTCCGTACACGTCATAACTATGTCGATCAGACAAGGCAAAATTCGTAGAGAGATAGAGGACAAGAACCGTTAAAGTGCCAAAGAAGCTAAATCTGTCCCAGAATTCCCCGAAGGTCAGAGCGAACAGCTCCCTATTATGACTGCTTAGTTTTTTCATATGCTTGGGATAGTAAACATCATGTGAGTGTGATGCAATATTTTAGCCGGCTCATTTCATGATTGAGTTAGAGGGCTTGCTATAGGTAGTTGTGGTGATGTGGATTTGACGCATTGATGTATCTGATTTATAGTTATAGATGGTTGATTGGAGCCACGGATTGCATACTGGGATGTTCATACTGTTCACTTTCGCTTTATGGAGGAATTGATTATGAGAGTACCTATTTAAGTGTTGTGAAAGTTTTATGTTCACTTGAAAGTCAGAGGCTTTTCTTTGTTTAATGTAGGATAATAGAGGAGGGGCCTTTGGCTTTTGTGTTATTTGTAGGGGGCGCTTTATGAAAACAGTGGGAAATCAGCCGTCAGGAGATATCGTTGAGCTTAGTTGGGATAAAGCTAGGCAAGAATTGTTAGGTCTAAATGATGAATTGGTTAGGATTATTGATGAGATTAGTCCTGGTAGACAGTTTTCTTTGTTTAAAATAAAATATACTTATGGTAGCGAAGTTGTCCAAAAAGGACAGTTTCAATTGCCGGATTCCTTCGGACATTTGCGCCAAATAGGTGATTCTAATATTCCGGAGTCACTACAAAATAAATTAAGTTATAATTTTGGGTCAAATCCTGTTGGTGTGGTTCTTAATAAGTCCGCTGAGCTTTATATAAATTTAGATGACCGTATTATACCGTTTGCTATTATACCGCCAGGCAAAGTTTTTGGGACGTGGAAAATATTGGATGATGGTATTTCGCATTGCCCGCCGCGTTTTTCTTGGGATCTTACGGCTGGGGCACGTACTATTTTCATGTTGCCGAAGATATCAAAAGAAGTGAAACATCTTAAGTTGTGCCACGATTATTTGTTAGCATCTGATAAGCCAGCAAGTTTGTTAGATCACCATAAAATATTTACCGAGATAGCAAGTTATCCGGAGCTCAAAGATGTTTGGTCAATGGATTTTTTATTTTTTAGTGGTAAGTGGTTCGAGAAGATTCACTCAAATGATCGGCGGTGGGATAAGTTTAAGCAATATCTCTTATCTTCATCATGGAAGGCGACTGAGTTTTGGCGTAATAAGTTCATTTGGGATTTAATGTATACCCGCATTCAGAATCGACAGGGCATAAAACCATCAGCGTATGTTTCAGATCTCGTAAAACATCTTTTTACTTTGAGTTTAGGGGTTTTGCCGGGATTTGTGCCAGCAGTCGATGACAGTCTTGCGCCGGTATCATTAATTCAGAAAGCATATATTGAGAGCTATAGATTGGATGATTATATTCCTGTCATTATGCATCCAGCGCACTTTCACGCGAATCTTCCTCAGCAGAGGCTGTATTATTCAATGGCGATGCCAACCGCTATGGAGTTGGCGCCAAAATCTAATGAGCGTTTTAGTATGCTGGAATATCTGTTTCATACAAAGTCGTTGCTAAATAAGTATCTAAATGAAATTCATGCGGGTGAGCTTGGTATAGGTGCAACACCAATGTGTGATATTCCTAGCAGGGTAAAATTTGATTACTACCATGCTGACGTTAAAGAGCAGAAGTATCGCGAAATCGTGAATAGCGAAGAAATTTTGGGTGTAGACAAGGTGTTTGCTTCACCGGTCAAGGGTTTCGAAAAAAACACTGTTCCTCCTATAAAAAGCTCGTTTTTTAAAGGGTGTGTTATGTTATCTTCCTAGGGTTCTTTTGTAAGTAAATAGATATTTCTGGGTCTGTTTTCTGTTGTTTTGTATGGCAAATATTGAATATTGCTAAACCCAGCGTTTGTGGCGAATAATTTCATTGCTTCTGGTGTTGGAATAAATCCATGCACAGAGCTATTTTTGCCTGTAATTGTGTAGTGTTGGCATAAGTCTGTTTTTGCATTAACAGGTGATTGTGTATGAGAGAATGTTTCTATAATTGCTATGCCATTGGGTTTTAGTAGGCCATATAGTTTATTTACTATGGGCTGCTGTTCATTTTCCGCAAAATCAGAAATTCCAGACCACATCCATAATATTGCATCGTATTTCGTTTTTGTTGTTAGCTTGGCTAAATCCTGATTGATGACTGAAATGTTCATTTCGCTATATTTTTCAGCAAGAAGGGCGCTAAATTTTCGCCCTCTTTCTAGCGCATCTATGTGTCCTTTGTACCCTAAGCGTAGAAGGTGATCTACGATACGCCCGTAGCAAGCGCCTATTTCAAGTAGTGAAGTTGTGTGTGCTATGCGGGGGAAGATCAGCTCTACGTCTATCCCGGAGGCAAGGCCTCCTTTTTCGGCGTAGCCTTGCAGGGTGTCTATTGGGAATTCATCATAATACTCAGCGTTTGAAAGGTTGTTCCAGTCTGGTTTTGAGGGGTGTTTCACTGTTTGTATCTCGTTATAGGCGTCGGTTGATAGACATCTTATGGCCGTTTGCTTCCTAAGCCCATGCTTACAAACGCATGCATTTTCTGCATGCAATAAGCTCATGTATTAAATGCACCGCTATCGTGACATAGAAAAATCAGGCTGTTCTAACTACTCTTAACACTGCGGAGTTTATCACAAGCAACAGGAAGGAGGCATTGAGATGATAAATTTTAAAGACAGGACCCCGTTACTCACTCTAAATAGCATGGTCGCAACAAATGAGAAAATTAGTTTAGTGTATGGGATTAGGAAAAAGTAGATATTGGAGCAAGAGAACTAATAAGTAAGATATGTTGTTGTTGACTATGATAATCAAATAATCTTCAACATGTGTCATGTCTCTACCAATTAAGGGGTAAGATATTATGACAATTGTTTTGGCATTCACAATTAGCTTAGTTATCTGTTTGCAGATAGTGGTAGCGTTTATATATTCGACAAAATGTTGGTGTTATGACGTTACAGCAGAGAGTTTAATAGGTTATCGCAGATACGGCTATTGTATTGTCTTGGCATTGTTTTTTATTCTGACTTTATCTTTGATCTCATTATTTTATTTCTAAATAAGAAAGGGAGAAAAATGATGTTAGTACTAACAAGAAAACAAAACGAAAGCATAGTGATTGGTGAGAATGGCGAGATTGTTGTCACTTTATTGCAGGGTTGTGTGGGTAATATTCGTATCGGTATTGAAGCGCCGAAGGATGTTGCGGTGGATCGTAAAGAGATTTTTGAGCGTAAGCAGGCGGAGCGTAACCGGCCTTTATCTGAACAGACATCGACTACTCACGAAGATTGTTAAGATGAAGAGACGCGATATTGCAACGGAGAGACTGTTGGCGCATGTTGATAAGCTGATTGATGCTGATTATGACATGCTTCGGGTTAATCTTAATCAGGTTAAGGTTGCTTTGAATCGTCGGTTGAAAATTGTTACAAGTTTGCGTTTTGAGATTGAGACGCATGAGGCGGAGATTTATCAGTTGTTGGAAAAGGAATCGTTGTTGCATGGGTTATTGCAGAAACGGTGAAATATATATTAGGCGTAGAGACGCCCAACCTGGGCGTCTCAAAGGCTAGGAAAAGACGCCCAGGTTGGGCGTCTCTACGGAAACAGGAGAAAGGTTATGGACAATAAATTAGGTTGTGATATTTTTTGGGAGTCAGTTGTGCAGGATGTTCGTGCTGGGCGTAAAGCGGTTAAGGTTGAGAAACAAGGGCGGGTGTTTACGCGTCGTTATTGTTTACACCGTGCTTGGGGTAATGTTGATTTATCGGCGCGCGAGGTCGAAGTTATTTTAGGTATTATGCGCGGACTTGATCCACAGGCAATTGCTAGGCGATTAGAATTATCGCCATATACGGTCGCATTTTATTTCCGTAATATAAAACGTAAATTGCATGTGCAGAGTCGCATGGGTTTAATTGATGAGGTTGTGCGTTCTGGATTTTTGTTTGAGATTGATTTGGGAAAGAATATATAAATTCAGCGTAGAGACGCCCAATCTGGGCGTCTAAAAAGCCAGGAGAAAACGCCCAGGTTGGGCGTTTCTACGGAATATCAAGTGCGAGCTTGTTTGTAGTTTTCTACAAAGCCAAGCAATAGTTTGATCATGCTGCCTACTGCTAGTTTTGCGCCTTTTAGGGTATGTTCGTGGCTTAGTTTTTCATTTGTTATGCCGGCGCCGAGATTTGTTATCGCAGATATTGCTGCGACTTTTAAATCACAGTGGCGGGCGATAATTGTTTCTGGGACTGTTGACATGCCGACTGCATCTGCGCCTAATATTTTAAATGCACGAATTTCTGCGTGAGTTTCAAAACATGGACCGCTGATGGCTAAATAGACACCTTCGTTTAGTTTAATATCTTGTTCTTTGGCGACCTTCTGGAATTGCGCGCGAATTTCAGCGTTATAAGCATCATCCATAGAAACAAATCTTGGGCCAAACTCTTCATCATTAGGGCCGATTAGTGGGTTGGTGAACTGATAATTAATATGATCGTTTAGCATCATTAATGAACCAGCTGGCATATCTTCGTGGAGCGAGCCCGCTGCATTAGTGATAATTACCATTTCAGCGCCCAATAATTTAATCGTTCTAATTAAAGTTTTAATTGGGTCGGCGGAAATACCTTCGTAGATATGTGCGCGGCCTTGGAAGCAGACAACGGGCACATCTTTTAAATAACCTAATAACATATTGCCGGCGTGTCCACTAACAGAGCAACTGTGAAAACCTGGTAGTTTGTAATATGGAATAACTGTTGCGTCTTCAATTTCATCGGCAAATGGGCCAAGGCCTGAGCCTAAAATGAATGCTAGTTTAGGGGTGAAGTTTGGTTTGTGTAATTTAACTACGTCACAAGCAGCCATAGCGCTTGAGTAGCTTCCGTTAGTGGTCGACATATTATTCCTCCAGGTGTGATGGTGCGAATGCGCCAGGCAATAGTTCATTAATGGTCATAGTGTGTTGGGTATCATTGCTATCGTACAGGTGGATCTTTGTATCAGGGCTGCTCGATAATTCTAGAATACGTTGACGACAGGCGCCGCAAGGAGGACAAGGTGTATTGCCTGAGTTTACGATTACAATTTCTTTAATGTTTTTTGCGCCCGCCGTTATCATTGATCCTATAGCTGAAGATTCTGCACATAGGGTGGTGCTATAGGAGGCGTTTTCAACATTGCATCCAGAAAATAGTTGATCGCAATCAGTGCGAATGCAAACACCAACTTGAAACTTTGAGTATGGTGAATAAGCATTTTTCATAGCGGCTTTGGCTTTTTCTAGCATTGTATTTAGCATGTTTACCTCACATAAATATATATTTAATTAAATCAAAAAATAGCGCGGTTAAGCCCGCCGCTATTGGTATCGTTATAATCCATGATGCGAAAATATTCCGAACTATCCGTAGATCTAAT
>JAGLTR010000006.1 GCA_023135155.1 Gammaproteobacteria bacterium | reverse complement strand
GTTCACGGCGCTGAATAATTACAATTTATAACAGAGACGCATGGCGATGCGTCTCCACGGTGTTTATATCAACTTGTTTATTAGTCCCGCTGTTGAGGCGTCTAGTTTGTTTGTAGTAGCTTCGCCTTCAAGGTTAGGGATTAATTTTTTCGCTAACTGTTTGCCGAGTTCTACGCCCCATTGGTCGAAGGAGTTGATATTCCAAATAATACCTTCAACGAAAGTTTTGTGTTCGTAGAGGGCGATTAGAGAACCTAGGGTTTTGGGGGTTATCTTTTCTATTATGATGGTGTTGCTTGGATTGTTTCCTGGAATAACTTTATGAGGTGCTAGCGTTTTTGCTTCTTGTGCGCTTAAACCTTGCTCCATTAATTCTGCAATCACCTCTTGCTCATTTTTACCCTGCATCATTGCTTGGCTTTGTGCCAAACAGTTGGCCGCTAATAACATATGTTGATTGCCGATAGGATTATGCGTCTGTTTTGGAAAGATGAAATCTACTGGAATTATTTGTGTGCCTTGCATAATTAATTCATGAAAAGCGTGTTGACCATTTGTGCCTGGTGAGCCCCAAATTACTGGGCAGGTGCTGTAATTAAGTGGTTCGCCTTCTTTATTAACTCGTTTACCGTTACTTTCCATCTCTAGTTGTTGTAAGTATTTTGGTAGTAGCTCTAAATATTGATCGTAAGGTAAAACTGCTTGGGTTTTGCAGTTTAAAAAGTTGGTATTCCAGATGCCGAGAAGACCCATGATGATTGGCATGTTTTCTTTAAGAGGTGCGTTTTTGAAATGTTCATCCATCATGTGCGCACCAGCTAGCAGTTCTTGGAAATGCTCCATGCCGATGGCTATAGCGATAGATAGTCCGATTGCTGACCAGAGCGAATAGCGGCCGCCGACCCAATCCCAGAAAGGATAAACATGTTCAGCATGAATGCCGAATTCGATGGCGCGTTCAGGTTTTGCTGAAACGGCGATGAGATGCTGGCCAATGGCGTTTTTATTGGTAGCTTTTTGCTCGAGCCACTCTCTTGCCGCAAGTGCATTGGCTAGAGTTTCTTGCGTAGTGAAAGTTTTCGAAGCAATGATAAACAGCGTTGTTTCTGGGTTGAGGGTTTTTAGGGTCTCATAGATATGGGTGGCATCGACATTGGAGACGAAATGAAAGTCTATTTTATCGGTTACGTATGGAGTCAAGGCTTCGGTAATCATATGTGGGCCAAGATCAGAGCCACCAATGCCGATGTTCACTACATCGGTAATCTCTTTACCGCTAAAGCCTTTCCATTCACCGCTACGGATTTTATTAACGGCATCCGAAATGTTTGCCAGCGCAGTGTGCACCTCTTCAATAACGTTAACGCCGTCAACCATAATGGCTTTATCTTTGGGCGCGCGTAAGGCGATATGTAAAACGGCACGGTTTTCGGTGGTGTTGATTTTCTCACCATTATACATCTGCTGGATTTTGTCTTTGATGGCGACCTCTTCAGCGAGCTGTAGGAGGAGTTGCATCGTGTCTTCGGTAATGCGATTTTTGGAATAATCTAGGAATAGATCGGCAGCTGTAAACGTGAATTTATCAAAGCGTTTGGCGTCTTGCTCAAAGAGATCACGCATCTGCTGGTTGTTTGTTTGCTCGGCGTGTTGTTGTAGCTGTTGCCAGGTTGCTGTCGTTGTTATGTTTTGCATGTGGTTCTCCTCAATAATTGGTCGCAATCGTAAACCATCTTGCCTGTTTTTGCATCTGGTGTTTGTTGGTTTGTAGAGATTGAGTCAGTGAAATCTTTGCGCTGTATGGATCGTTTGCTCCATAAGGGTTTTATGGCTATTAGGCATAATTATATCGCCATTGCATAATTATACTAGCGAGGTATAACGATGCCTAAGATTCATCAATCTAGTTTGAGTAGTGCTAACTGTGAGTGAGTGCTCTTGATGTCATAAAGTATGTGTCATATAATATGACGCATACTTTATGACATTAGGAGAAGATTGTGGATTATTTCCCTCTAGCAGTGACTCAAGCCCCAGCTTTTTGTAATAGGAAAATTGAGTTGAAGCGTTTAGCTTCCAATATTCAGCAATCCAGGCCAACGCTTATCGTTTCACCTAGGCGTTACGGTAAAACAAGCTTAGTAATGAATGGTATTGCCAAATCCAAGATACATTACGCCAAATTTGATTTATTATCTGTGACTGATGAAGAGGATATTAAAAATGTTATTTTACACGGAACTGGGAAGTTGCTTGTAGATATAGAAAAAGGTGCGAAAAAAGCGCTGCATGTGGCAACTGAATTGTTTGCAGGATTAAATATTAAGATGGCTGTTGATAAGTTTGGGCTTTCGATAGAGATAGGAAAGGGTGGTAGCAAACCCGCATATGAAATATTAAATATTCTCGAAAGAATTGAAAATATCAGTAAAAAATACGACAAAAAAATTATTCTATTTTTCGACGAATTTCAACGGGTAACTCAAGTAACTGAAGATTCAGCTATAGAGAGTGTCATACGGCAGATTGCTCAGATGTCTAAAAATTTGATGTTTATTTTTACTGGTAGCAACCGTCATTTACTGCATAAACTTTTTGATGATCGAGATCAGCCATTTTATAAATTATGTGACCGAATTACTATTGATCGTATTGGTATAGAAGAGTATTTCCCCTATATTCAGCATGCTGCGCAACTGCGATGGGGTCGGCATTTAGAGGAGATGACGATTAATGCAATATTTGACGTTACAAAGAGGCATCCCTACTACCTAAATGTGCTTTGCTCTCGTCTTTGGGATGACGATTCTTGTAATCTTGCTGATGTTAATAAACTATGGAACAGATATTTGCTTGAGGAAAAATCGCAAGTCGGAGCTGAATTGGACTTGTTGAGTAATAATCAACGTAAATTGCTGGGTGCGTTAGCTAGGAATGAGGGGATAAGCGAACCTAGGGGGCGAGAGTTTCAAGCGTTATCGCGTATGTCTGGTGCCTCTATTAGTCAGGCAATTAGCGCCTTAGAAAAAAGGGACTATATTTATAGAGATACTGATGAATGTTATAGGGTTCTTGATCCGCTTATAAAGGCGGTGTTAGCTAATATAAATCTTTAGTGGTATTGAGAGAAACTACATTATGAATAAAAAACAAATTGAAAATCATACGCTAGAGATGATCGCTGAGATGATCTGTGGAGATCGTATCTCCTTTCCTTATAGGAGTTCGTCGTTTTTAACCTCATTTTTTAGCGATGACTTGGAGTTGCCATATTCTCATGATGGCAGTACGCGTAAATGGTGGGTTTTATCGGTCATAAAAGAACTCAATCAAAATGACTTTAACTTTAATGACATTCTTTCTGACGAGGTGCTTCGTGTTTTAGAGAATCTGTTTAATATTAAATATTTTTTATCAGAGCAAAGTGATCTTATTTCTTTGTTGGACAAAACGCCGGATGGTCCTGGTCCAATAGTTAACTATGAAAACGCAATAAAAGCAGCTAATATCTTGTTAAAGCACGTGAAAGTAGAGGTTGTGAAAGATAGGGTTGGGCTTGGGGTGCAAATAAGAAGTTTGAATGGCATTCTTATATCAACAGACTCAAATGTAATGGATATCAGCAAGAGATTTGAGTTTGTTCCGACAGTTTTTAATGTTACAGATATAAGCATAAATCCTAAACTGGTGTCAGTTATGATGCCATTTGGAAGAGAGTTTGATGGTGTCTATAAAGTAATTCGTGATGCCTGTGATCAATGTTGTTTAGATTGTAAAAGAGCAGATGACATATGGGAAAAAAGTGTAATTGTTGAGGATGTTTTTAATCTTATCTGCAGTTCACAAATTGTTCTTGTTGATTTCAGTGGTAAAAATCCAAATGTAATGTATGAAACTGGTATAGCTCATACTCTGGGCAAACATGTTATTCCAATCTCTCAGTCTATGGTTGATGTACCTTTCGATTTGCAGCACCATAGATGTCTGGCATATTTGCTCAATAGTGAAGGGCTGCGGAAGCTAAGGGATGACTTAATAAAGAAACTGTCGTCAGCTTGATATGGATATGTCGCTTTGACATTGTATAAAACCTTTTTCTTGCAAAGGGTAATGTTAGTATCTTTGCTTAAAAAGCCCAGCCAGAGAATGGTGGTTTATTTCTTTTAGGTCGGTTACTTTTAGGTCGGCTTTGCTGAAATGTTCAGGTTTGTTTTTGCGGTCGATGCCAATGCATAAAAAGCCGCCGCTTTTTGCAGCTTCTACGCCAGCTTTGGCGTCTTCAAATACGACACAGTTTTCTGGGTTTAGTTTTAAACCGTTCGCAGCTAATAAAAAACTTTCGGGATGCGGTTTTCCTTGACTGGTGTCATTGCCTGAAATAACCGTGTGAAATAAATTATGTATATCTGCTTGTTCTAAAATATGGTGGACGCTGCGACTGCTGGATGCAACTGCAAGTTTAATATTGTTTTTTGCTAGCTCGTATATTAAATTAATTGTAGAGTGAAATATTTTTAACTCACCTTGGCTTATTAATTCTAGATAATGTTTTTGCTTAAATTCTAGTGCTTGTTGCTGTTGGGATTCATTTAAATGTGGGAGTAGTTCAGTGATTACATCCTTGCTGCGACGACCGTTGACAACAGATTCATAAACTATATCGTCAAAAGGCTGGCTATGGGTTTCAATAAGAAGCTTTTCCCATGAGCGATAATGTAGTGGTGTGGTATCGACCACTACTCCGTCAAAATCGAAGATTGCGCCTTTAAAGTCCATGGTAACCTAACCTCCATCGCTTATTTTAATAATATACTAATTTTCCCCGTATGTTTCTTTTATCATGCGCTCTGTATCAGCAAGTGATTGAAAACATTCGAAATTTATTCCTGTTAAACATTGTGCTCCGAGGGAGTTTGCGAACTGACCGGCCTTAATATAGTCATTTGTGGTTAATAAGCCATGGGTTAAGCCACCAGCAAATGAATCACCACATCCGGTGCTATCGACGATATCAACGTGATTTATGGGGATCGCTGGAATTAATGTCTCACGCAAATCGCCGTCTTCTTCGGTATAAAGTAAGCAGCCACGTTCATCCAACGTAATATAAAGCGCTTTTACGCCGAGCTTTAAACAGTGGCGAGCCAAATGAGGGAGTTTAGACAGTGGCAGTGGCTCATCATCCTCTAATTCTTCAAGCGAGAAACGTTTTTTAGGCCAGACGCATTTTGCTTCGCGTAGATTCATTTTTAGCACATCGATATATGGTAGCCACTGATCGCGGTCAACCCAGAACTTAAACAGTCGATCGCCAAGCGTGGTCATGGTTTTTGTTTGTCCGTGAGCATCGAAAATAATAAGGCCATTACTGTGTTCTTTTAAAAACTTTATTGCATCAAAAGATATTTCGAAATCAGTTACAGGTAGAAATAAGAATGCATCAAAGTCTAAGATGTTTTTAATGTCGTTTATAATAATTGGATTCATGAATCCCGACATAGTTTTAACGCGCTCATTCTGGTCAATGAAGCGTAGACGAATAATGTCACCTTGGTCAGCAGTTGCATCGATGTGGTCAAGATGAACGCCAGGCAAATCTTTTAGAATTTCTTCGATAGCGGCAACATCTTTTTTGCGCACGTGTGTTACAGGATAGATTTCAGCTTGGTCCCCAAGTAGATTGGATAGGGCGATAACCGAATGCGTGATACAGCCGTATTTTTCTGCAATTAAGCCCTTGTAGGTCGTAATGTGATCTTTCGGTATGGGGCCGATGACAGCAATTTTGTATTTGTGCTCTGACATGCAAAGATTATGCCCTAATGGTGGGTGGCCTGCAACGGCGATCATATAGTACAATGCAGCAACTGTAAGTGTTGGAGGTCGATATGGATTTTTTTGCGAATCGTTATAAGTCGTTTGCGTTATTTATAATAATCTTTGCGGGATTGGGTGGAATTTTATATGGGTATGATATTGGTATTATTGCTGGTGCTTTGATTTTTATGAAGCATGAGATTGCTTTGACACATACGCAGATCTCTATTTTGGTAGGTGCTGTTTTAGGTGGCGGGGCATTGGCAACATTCTTTTCTGGTCCTCTGTCTGATTTTTTTGGTCGCCGTCTTATGATTCGCGCAGCTGCAATAATATTTATTATTGGTATTTTAATTTTAGTTTCCTCGCATACTTTTTATGGTGTTTTAACTGGACGGTTAATTGAGGGTGTTGGTGTTGGCATTGTGACCATAATAATTCCGCTTTATTTGGCGGAAGCGGCGCCTGCTACAGTACGTGGTATTGGTGTTACAGCCTTTCAGTTGTTTTTAACGGGTGGTATTTTAGTTGCTTATTTGGTTTCGTTAGCTTTTGCACATATTGCGAGTTGGCGATGGATGTTTTTGTGTTCGTTAATTCCTGCTGTATTGTTATTTATTGGTTCACTGTTAATTATTGAATCACCGCGTTGGTTGTTTTTTAAAGGTAGAAAAGCTCAGGCTATAAAGGCATTAAGTAGCTCGCGCTCACGGCGTGAAGCTGAACATGATATCTACATGATGACACAGCTTGAAGCTGACAATGAGCAGAATAGGCGCAAAAAAACACGTATACAAAGATATTTGTTTTTACCATTTATTATTGCCTTTGCAGTTGCAGTGCTAACGCAGTTAACTGGTATTAACGTGTTTTTACAGCTTTGCACTTTAATTCTCCAGAACTCTGGTTTGCATTCGAATGTTATTTCAATGCTGGGTAGTGTTGGTATCGGGTTGGTCAATTTTGTTGTTACCGTTTTGGCAATGTTATTGATTGATAGAGTCGGTAGAAAGCCATTGTTAATTTTAGGAACCGCTGGCGTGGTTATTGCGCTGGCTTTTTTGGGATTGGTGCAGTATTTGTTGGTTCCCGGTAACTTACAAGGTTATCTAACGATAGCAGGATTTATGCTGTTTATTATCTTTTATGCAATCGGACCTGGTGTTGTTGTTTGGCTGATGATTTCTGAGCTGATTCCGATGCCAATTCGTGGTATTGGGATGGCGATTTGTTTGTCGGCTAATTCGCTAGCATCATTTGTTTTAGCAACGGTATTTTTGGATTTAGTGAAGCTAATTGGTTATGCCGGTGTATTCTGGATGTGTGGTGCATTTACGGTGGTTTATTTGTTGCTAGCAATTTTCTTTATACCGGAAACAAAAAATCGTTCCTTAGAAGAGATTGAGCAGTATTTTCGTAGTAAGTAAGCGAGGGAGCTATGGCTGAAAATATTTTTATTGGCGTTGATGGTGGCGGGACTAAATGTAAAGTGCGTGTAGAGAATGCTGCTGGTGAATTGTTGGGTCAGGCGCGTGGTGGACCATCGAACATTAGTCTTTCGGTTGATGATTCTTGGATCTCTATTCTAGGTGCGATAAAAGATGCTTTAAAAGAGGGCGGCATTAGTTTGACTGATGGTGGTTATAATTTTTATGTTGGTTTGGCTTTGGCTGGGACGGAAGATAAAAAAGCGGTAAGTAATTTTTTAGCTAAGCCTTATCCTTTTACTAAGGTTATTTTAAAGTCGGATGCCTATGCTGCTTGTTTGGGTGCACATGATGGCAAGGATGGCGCGATAATTATTATTGGCACGGGTGTTATTGGAATGCGTGTGCAGCGTGGTAATGTTATTCAAGTTGGTGGTTGGGGTTTTCCATATAGTGATGAGGGCGGTGGTGCCTGGTTGGGATTAGAAGTGGTGCGCTTAACAACACAGGCGCATGATGGTCGATTGGAGTTTACGCCTTTATTAAAGGCGGTCTTGCGCAAATTTAATGACGATATTTTTACCCTTGTTTCTTGGGCGGTTAAAGCGCGTTCGACGCAGTTCGGCGAATTGGCGCCCCTGGTTATTGAGTATGTAGAAAAAGAAGATCCATGGGCGTTGCATTTAATTAAAACCGCTGCGCATGAAATTGATCGTGTTGCTATTGCAATGCGACAGCGTGCTAATGGTGGGGCAGTTGTGCCCTATAGCTTATTCGGTGGCGTAACGCCATTTATTGAGCCTTGGTTAAGTGCGGAGCTGCAAGAGCGCTTAGTGCCACGTAAGAATGATGCAACCAAAGGCGCGATATTTATGGTGCAGCAAGAATTATTTAAATAGTTAAGTAGAGATGAATATGAAACAGACGGTTATGGAAAAAGAAGCTTTGCAAGCACCGGAGGTGATAGCTAGGCAATTCAAAGAGAATCAAGGTATATTATTAGATATATGCAGGTTTTTAGATAAGAACCCCCCAAGTTATGTGGTGACGATTGGGCGCGGTAGTTCTGATCATGCTTGTACTTTTGCAAAATATCTTTTCGAGACGAAACTTGGTTTGCCAACTGTTTCGGCAGCGCCATCTGTTTTAACGTTGTATGGCAGTGAATTAAAATTAAATGGCGCTTTGGTTATTGGTATTTCACAGTCCGGAAAAAGTCCTGATATTTGTGATGTTATGCGTGGGGCGAAAAAATCAGGTGCTACCACTATTGCGATTGTTAATGATGTTAATTCACCGTTAGCAAAAACTGCGCAATTTATTTTGCCGATGTTGGCTGGTGAGGAGCACGCAGTAGCGGCGACGAAAAGCTATATTGCTTCGCTGTCGTTGTTAATTCAATTGGTGGCTTTATATGCAAAGAATAAAAGATTGATCAAAAAGGCTTCGTTGTTACCTGAACGGTTGGCGGCGGCTATAGATATGGATTGGAGTGCAGCGTTGCCTATTTTGGCGCCAGTTAAGCATACATTGGTTTTAGGTCGTGGCTTTGGTTTTCCGACGGCGCAAGAGGCAGCGCTTAAGTTTAAAGAGACCTGTGTTTTACATGCCGAAGCGTTTAGTGGCGCGGAAGTGTTGCACGGACCTTTTGCTTTGATTCGTAAAGATCACCCCTATTTAATGTTCACGCAGGGAGATAATGCTTTAGAGGGGATGTTGCATCTAGCGCAAAGAATAAAGCAGTTAGGTGGAGAAATTATCGTTGCCGCATCACCTGACAATATTGCAAATAATTATTTTCATGATGTTTCGTCATTAAAATTATTGTTGCCGCCATCGCTGCACCCCATTTGTGATCCGTTGATGACGATTCAGGCGTTTTATTTAATGATTGCACGTTTAGCTGTGGAGCGTGGATACAATCCTGATGCGCCGGATAATTTACAAAAAATTACGGAAACGGTTTAGTTGTTGGTGGCTGTGTAGCGTTATTGTTTCGTTGTATGGCATCATCCTGTGGCTTGATCGTGGATCCATGGAGTGTTTAAAATATTGCATACTGCGTGTGCTTCTGGATCCCGTATCAAGTACGGGATGACAAGGGTGGGTGGATTACGGGATAACGAGGATGGATGGGGTGTGGGATGATATGGATGGTAAATGGTTGCAGTAATTGTTTGTTTATTGGAGGTTTGTTATGAGCGCGGATTTGGTTTTTTCTGGAATTAATGTTTACGCTGAAAATGAAGTTTTTCCTGATGCCGGTGTAGTTGTTGCTGATGGTTGTATTGCTGATATTGGCAGGGTGAAGGCAAAGAAAGGGCAGGATGTTGTCACGCTTCCATCCGGTTGGCATCTGATTCCTGGGATGATTGATATGCATGTGCACGGTGCAGCCGGTGTTGATGTTATGGATGCAACACCTAAGGCTTTGGCGACGATGAGCTCAGCGCTATTACGCGAAGGTGTTACTGGATTCTTGCCAACAACGATGACCGCAGCTTATGAGGATATTACCGCGGCCCTGGAAAATATTAAGGGTTATGTGGCTGATGACTTTCATGCTGGTGCGCAGATATTAGGTGTTAATTTAGAGGGGCCATTTTTAGCGCCAGCAAAAGCTGGAGCGCAAATCGTGGGAAAAATGTTGTCACCGAATATTAATTTGTTTAAGAGTTTGCAAAAATCAGCTGGTGGTTTAATTAAAATCGCCACTATCGCTCCAGAGTTAGAAGATAGTTTGGCCTTAATTCAGTATTTACATGACCATGGAGTTATTGCGGCATTAGGTCATAGTGATGCTGATTATGATTTGGCTAATTTGGCAATCAAGGCGGGTGTAACACAAGCAACTCATCTTTTTAATGCTATGCATAGTGTGCATCATCGTGATCCCGGTGCAGCAATCGCACTGCTTTTGGAGAGAGGTGTTTATTGTGAAGTTATTGCTGATGGTTTGCATCTGCATCCAGGTATTTTACGCTTAATTTTAGCGGCACAAGGGGTAGAGAGAACCATTTTAATTACCGATGCTATGCGTGCTAAACAGTTAGACGACGGTGAATATGATTTAGGTGGGCAGCAGGTAATTGTGAAAAATGGGGCGGTTACTTTGGCTGATGGAACTTATGCAGGTAGTGTTCTGCGCATGGATCAGGCATTGCGTAATGTGATGTTATTTACGCAGTGTGGTTTGGAGGACGCTTGTAAAATGGTGACGGAAAATCCGGCACGGCAATTGGGAATTTTTGCTAAGAAAGGCAGTATTACTGTTGGTAAAGATGCTGATCTTGTGGTTTTGGATGACTTTTATCGTGTACAGATGACGATTGTTAAAGGTGAGGTTTTATACCGCGGCCCAGCTGTCTGAAGTGGTGTTGCAATAAAATTTTAGTTTTTGCAGCATCGTATCGAAGAGGCCGACATTGTTATCCATCTTTTTATTGAGCATTTCACGTAACATTTCACGCTGTTCTTTAGTGCCATATCTGGCAACTACCTGAATATTTTTATCGATTTTTTGTTTACGTATGTGATCTATTTTTTCAGATGGGAGCGTGATTAGTTGGATAATATCAACGATAGAGCGTGAGGCATTTTGTTTGGTGTGAATGATTTTATTGTCTTCGATTACGTACTCATCAATAGTGTTTTGTAGGTACTGCATAAAATCGGCTATGCCAAAATGCCATGAGGGACTGTTGGTTCTTGGAGAAATCTCAGCTGCTATTTCTTTGACAACATTTTGGGCGCGATGATATAAGCAAATATCACTGGCGTGACGAAGTTGTCGGCGCTTTAGTTTCAGCTCTTTGATTTTATCTTCAGCTGCTTGCGCGTCGAGGTTCTTACGTACTATGTTCTTGTAGTAATTTAACGCTGTGGTTATGGTTACTGCGAAAACACTCTCACTCATGATGTTCTACCTTTATCTTGTTGCTTCTGTTATTCAGTTTAACCCACGTATCTTAAGATAAACTTAACAGTCGAAAGAAAATTTCAGGCTGTATTGTAGCATTTCTTGGGTGTGGCGGCTAAGGTTGTAATGGCAAATGAGCGTGATGCGTAACTCATTGATATATAGTAGATTATTGGCGCGATTTTGTGAAGTGTTTGCGTCTCAAAACCTTTGGCTTTTGTGATCTTTTGCAGTAAAATGAGCGCGGTTTGTTTGTTGGAGAATGTTTCCGTGCCGCTAAAACCTAATCTATCTGTGGAGATTCCTGCTGAGTCACTTGTTGGGGCTGAGTCTTCTTTTTGGCCTTTAGACTCTGGTTATGTAAATTACTACAAGAAAGCCGTTCAAAAGGCGCGTGATAAATATGTTAATCGTCATCATCGTTTCGGGTATACAACAACTTATTTTTCATCTCTGCGCCACAGTTATTGCGATTATCCAGCACTACAAGAGTTACAAAAAGCGATGTTGGGTTGTGAAAAGTTGTGGAATGCCGAAGAAATTTTAATGGAGCATCTTCGCAATGCTAAAGGTGGTTTTAATAACCATTCATTTAAAACGTATCTTCTGGATGAATTATTGCGCTATCAGCGCAAGGAAAACTTGCCTGGTAATATAGATTGGAAGCATTATCACAAGCGCCCAGTTATTTGGTATCAAGGGCGTTTGTTTCGTGGTGATATGCGCGCTCCGAAAGAAATATTTAAGAATGGTTTTCAGTTGCTTAATGACAAAGAGCCAAGTATAAAAAAATGCATTGCAAATTATACGGGGAGTAATGGTGTTTCAACCAGCATGAGTTATGAGGTTGCACATGTTTATGCTGATTATATTAGATGCTGTGGGGAGTGGGTTGACGTATGTAAAGGCTATTTGTATGAGATTAATTATCGTGGTTATGATGGGATTGATGTTGCCGAGACTTTGTATGAGCGGAGTGGTATCTGGCCGCCAAGTAATATTTGTAATGGTGTAAGTTTGTTTTTTGGTGGTGTCAAGCAAGAGGTGATTGTGGTGAATAAAGGCATTAAACCGGCGGATATAGTTAAGTGCTGGGATTTCCATGGCAGTGGCGATAGTCGTGGCCGGCCAGTTGTACGAAAGAATTCTAATTATCAGCCAGATCGACCTGGTTCTCCTGTTGATCCTGACTGTTTTTCAGATATGGCGAGTCCGCCGCAGTCACCAAACGCTCTTTAGTTTTTTTGCGCGCTTTATTGGTTTAATTTCATACTGTCTGTCGGATACCTTTTGGTTGCCAAGATGGGGCGATTACATTGGGGCTCTTTGTGCGTTTCAGTAAGGTTGCTGGGGCAATGGTGAAAGCGCCGTATTGGTTGTTTATTTTGTCTATGGTGTGATTTATTGATTCTTGTTTTATATCTGGCTCGTTGAATAGGTCTAACTGCTTGGCTGTTGGGGTGGGGTCGAGAGCAGTTATTTGTACCTGATAAATTGATTCACCGTGCCATTTCTTTGTTAACAGTTGTAATCCAAGTTGGAAGATTGTTTTGCCGCTATTGGTAGGGATGATTGTTCTATATTTTGCGGTGATGCGATTGCGTTGGTAGGAGCGTAAGCCGATGAAGAAGGATTGTGCTTCCATTTCGTGGCGACGCAGTCTTAGCGCGACTTTCTCGCTCATGTGTTGCAGGTACATGAGGATGGTTTTTTTATCGCGTGTGTTAGGTGGCATTATTTTGCCATGGCCGATGCTTTTGGGTGACGCAACGTTAGTGTGTATTGGGTCCGGGTCCAAACCTTGACACATAAACCAGAGCCGACGACCGAGATTGCCGAATCTTTGTGCAAGGACGCCGATGGGTAACTTTTCCATGTCACCACAGGTGTGAACACCACGCTGCGCCAAAAATGTGCCTATGCCTTGAGCTATGCCGCATAGGTCTGTTACGGGAATGTTTTGTAATTTTGTTTTTGCTTCCCAAGGTGGAATGACAATAAAGCCATCAGGTTTTTGTAGTTTTGCGGCAAACTTTGCCGTCGTTTTATCGCCACTGACGCCGACTGAGCAGAGTAAATTTGAGGTTGTTTGTACTTTGTTTTTTACCAGCTGGCCGATTTGTTCGGGAGTTCCTAAAAGTCGTTGGCAGTGCGTTACATCTAAAAAGGCTTCGTCGACGGAAAATATTTCGATATCCGGTGTGATATCGTAGAGTGCAGTCATTATTTTGCTAGATATTTCTACATAGCGCTGTGGGCGGCTAGGACGACGAATTAAATTTGGACAGAGTTTTTGTGCATCTTTTAAGCGTGTGCCGGTTGTTATGCCGTAGGCGCGAGCTTCGTAGGAGCAGGTAATGATGCAAGTGCCTTCGCTGCCATTGGTTACAGCGACAGGTTTATCTCTTAATTCCGGGAAATCCAGTTGCTCAATGGATGCGAAAAAAGCATTCATGTCGACAAGGATGATAGCGCGAGGCCAGAGTTTTTGTTTGTTTCTATTTTGCATTGTCGTTGTTACGTAGAGACGCCCAACCTGGGCGTCTTTTTAAAGTTTGGAGACGCCCAGGTTGGGCGTCTCTACGAAGAGTTAAAGAGTTGGTTGCGCAGTACAGAAATATTCCTTTATTTTTATTTGCGCTCCTGCGCGAATCAGAATTAATTACCGTATATTTTGTATTGATAACAATTCCTTGTTTGTGTGCGCAACCAACTTTTTAGCTCCTGTTGTTTAATTGTTTATTTCGTTATTCCTGCGTGAGCAGGACGTAGAGACGCATAGCATGCGTCTTCTTGTATGTTTTTTAATTGCATACTTATTATTACGCGTGTTTTTATTTAATTCGTTTTTGTCTGGGGTTGAGAGACGCATGTAATGCGCCTCTACGGTTTTTTCCCTGGAGACGCTCAGGTTGAGCGTCTCTACTATTTACAATAAGTCGGGGAAGGTGGTAGTGGTTGTGGGAGTGACTTATTGTTTTTATAGTTCCCTTTTTGTTGTTGTCATCTAGGTTGTTAACCTCAGTAAACCAACAAACACACCTTGTACCTGCACGCGATCGCGTGCGTAAATCATCGGTTCTAGGGTGGCATTTGCTGGAATTAAAGTAACGCTGTCGCTGCTGTATTTAATGCGTTTTAGTGTTGCCTCTTGGTTGTCTATTAACGCTACAACAATTTGTCCGTTATTGGCGGCTTTCGCCTGTTCGCAAATTACGATGTCGCCATCGCAGATGCTGTCTTCGATCATGGAGTCGCCTTTTACTTGTAATAGATAGCGGTTGTCTCCAGCCAGTTGTTCTGCGATGTTAAACCACTCGACGTTTTCAATTGCTTCGATTGGTAGGCCGGCGGCTATGCGGCCGACAAGTGGTAGGTAACCTAAACGTGAGTTTATTAGTTCTATGTTACGGCGGTGACCTGGGATAAAGCGAATCAAACCTTTGGTCGCAATAGCTTGTAGATTACGATAAACAACGCCGCGCGATTTGATTCCGATCCCTGTAGCGATTTCAGCAACTGTAGGAGCGTGACCATTGTTGCTAAAGAACCGCTCTAGGAATTTTAGGATCTTATGTTGTGATTTAGTGAGCATTTTCTATGTTCTCTGTTTGTTCTCGATGGTTGAAAGTATAGAGAACAAAATGAGTACATGCAAGCAGAAAATTTGTTTATGTGGAAAATAATATAATCCGGCGTAGAGACGCCCAACCTGGGCGTCTTTTCCTAATTCATGAGACGCCCAGGTTGGGCGTCTCTACGTAGAGTCGGACAACTTGCCTTTTGTTAGCAAAGTGATAAAGTACGCGGCGATATCCTATTAAACTATTTACCAACGAGGAGAGATCGATGCCAGTTGCTGATTATCAAACTTATTGTCGAATGTTGGATAATGCTCGTGATAACGGGTTTGCTTATCCTGCTATTAATGTTACATCTATTGCTAGTGCTAACGCTGCATTGCGTGGTTTTGCTGAGAAAAAATCTGACGGTATTATTCAGGTTTCAACAGGGGGTGCTGAGTTCGCTTCTGGTTTGAGCGTGAAAAATAAGGTGTTGGGTGCTATTACTTTGGCTGAGCACGTACACCGTATGGCTGACCAATACGATATCTATGTTGCTTTGCACACTGACCATTGTCAGGTTGATAAAGTGGAATCATTTTTAATTCCATTAATTGAAGAGAGTGAGAAACGTCGCGCTAAAGGCTTACCAAATTTATTTAGTAGTCATATGTTTGATGGTAGTGATGTTTCATTGACGGAAAATCTTGATATTGCTGTGCCTTTATTAGAGCGATGCCAAAAATGTGAAATTATTTTGGAAGTTGAGGCTGGTGTTGTCGGTGGTGAAGAAGATGGTGTTGCGCATGAAGGCCCAATCGAAAAACTCTACACAACTCCTGAAGACATGATCGAAGTTTATCGTCGTCTAAGCGAAGTTAAAGATGCTAAATTTATGTTGGCAGCAACTTTTGGTAATGTGCATGGTGTTTATAAACCAGGTAACGTTAAACTGCGTCCAACTATTTTAAGAGATGGTCAAGAAGCTGTTGTTAAAGCATATGGTAAAGAAGCAGCATTTTACTTGGTTTTTCACGGTGGTTCCGGTTCTTCACAAGAAGATATCTATGAGACCTTGGGTTACGGTGTTATTAAAATGAATGTTGATACTGATACTCAGTATGCTTTTACCCGTCCGATTGTTGAGCATATGTTCAAGAATTATGATGGTGTGCTGAAAGTTGATGGCGAAGTGGGTAATAAGAAAGTTTACGATCCACGTAGTTATATGAAAAAAGCTGAAGAGGGTATGGCGCAGCGCATTATGCAAGCTGTTGATGACCTAAAATCTGAAGGTATGACATTGTTTAAAAAATAATAAATAATTTAAATTAAACCGTAGAGACGCCCAACCTGGGCGTCTTTTTTTTATATTGATTGAGACGCCCAGGTTGGGCGTCTCTACGAATTAAGATGCTAGAATAGTTCCCAGCTTTAATAATTTATCGGTTTCTAATTTGCGGTAGTGGGCTTTTTCACCAGGAAATGGAGAAAGAGTTAAGTGTCCGCCTTTTAGTGCCGTCATGCAGTTTGATTCGCCAGCTAAAATAGCTTCGACAGCAAGATTGCCCATGCGTGAAGCAATTTCACGATCGACAACTGTTGGTGAGCCGCCGCGCTGGATATGGCCTAGAATACAGACGCGATAATCAAATGGTGTTAGTTTGCGTAGCTTGTCAGCAATACGCACGCTGCGTCCTGGTTTTCCAGCTTCTGCAACCACAATAATGAGACTCTCTTTTTTGCGTCTCGGAGCTAATATTTTCTTGGCGAGCTTTTCGGCAGTTAATGGAAATTCTGGCGTTAAAATAAATTCGGCGCCGCCAGCAATACCAACATCAACAGCAAGAAAGCCGGCGCGTTGCCCCATAACTTCTATGAGGAAATATTTGCTGTTACTAAATGCAGTATCACGAATATTATCGATTGCTTTTAAAGCGGTGTTACGCGCCGTATCAAAACCGATAGTATATTCAGTGCCGAGAATATCATTATCAATTGTCCCAGGAATGCCGACAGATTTTGGTCCGCCTTCGTTAGAAAAAGTTGCTGCTCCACGAAAACTGCCGTCACCACCAATAATAATTAAATTATTAATGTCTTTTTGTTTTAGGAATCTTTTGATTTTATCGCGCTCTTTTTTCTCATGAAAAAGTTCACAGCGACTCGAGCGCAGAATTGTACCGCCACGCTGAATGCAGCCGGCAACATCCTCTTTCTCAAGTTTAAAAATATCTTTTTTGACCAAGCCCTGGTAGCCATTATGGCAGGCCCAGACCTCGGCTTTACGGTAGATTCCGGTGCGCACAACCGCGCGAATAGCGGCGTTCATGCCTGGCGCGTCACCGCCTGATGTTAAGACGAGAATTCTTTCCATTTCCTTACTCCTTGCTAAAACCTAAAAGCCACTACCACTCACCGCAGTTTTCGCATGCGCCGATAATCATTCCTGAGACATCATCAATAAATATGCTTGTATAACCCAACTTAATAGGTTTCGTGATTCTTATATTTTTATTTAGTGGCTTAGCCGTGTAGGTAATTGTTCTATTTTTGTGGTTATAGATAGGATTTGAGATCTCGAATACAAAGCTTACATTTTTGGTTTTTTTGAGAGAGTTAATTGTTACGGATTCAAGGCCAGCATTGGGATTATCTTTGGCGAATGAGGAGGCTCCCTTGTTCCAATATGTAACAAAATCATTAGTTGTCATCAAGCCTGTTATGCGGTTAGGGCGATCACTGAAATATGTTACGTAACCAGTCACATTGTTTAGTTGTAACTTATATTTATTAGGATAATTGCTCATTTTTGTGACCGTTCCGGATTGTGCGGTCTGTACGAATAGCAATTTCGGTTTGTTGGCAAAGCAGGTAGGCGTTAACATTATTAATGTGAAGGCCAATATTGTGATTAGTAGTTGGTGAAATTTTCGCATTGTCTTATCTCTTTGTTAAGGTGTTGTGACATTATATGGCAACTTGTACTGATTACCAATGTGTTCGTAATATACTTAAGGGCGCCTATATAAATCGTCATACCGTGGCTTGACCACGGTATCAATAATGTTAACTTATTGATTTTATTGGATCCCGCGGTCAAGCCGCGGGCATATCATTACCCACAAGTATTGA
>JAGLTR010000059.1 GCA_023135155.1 Gammaproteobacteria bacterium | reverse complement strand
CGCTCGGTTACGACCAATACGGGGCAGATTAGCGATCGAAGTTTAGGCTTGCCGCGTTTCTCGCATGCAGTTTTAGTGAAGCAGCTAGATAAAGCCTCGAATGGGTTATTTGATATGGTTTGTAATGGCCAACATTTAGCGAGTGCCGAGGTGCATTTTTGTACGCATGATGCAAATCAAGAGCCATATGCGAAATTAATCTTAAGCGATATTTTAGTCGCCAATCACGAAAACATGATGACAGCGGATTCACATCCGGTAGAAATAGTCGAATTCGATTACGCGAAAATTGAACGTACATATATAGGTAGAAAAGGCGATAATAGTGTTGGTTCGCCAAGCACATCTGGGTATGATTTGGAGAGTGCGCAGAAAATATAGAGGATTAATTTTATGGATAAGTTTAGAAAAGTTTTGTTGGTTTTGGTTTGTTGTGTAGTTGCTGGTTGTGATTCTTCTGGGCAGCATGTGAAGAATGTTGGTAAGTATGCGCCGATTTTGAATGCTAAGCCGAAGTGTTTTATGTCAGTTTCTGGTTCTGTTGATTCGTCTTTTCACAAAGTAGCGTATTTGTCGTTTGTGACAAATTATTATACAAATAATGCTGCATGTAGATATACAGTTAATGCTTTCGAGGGTGTTGATTCATCAAGAAGTAAGAAGTTTATTTATAAGATTAAGTCGGATAAGCGAGGGCGCTATCATAGAGACATACCGTTAGATGCAGTAGTGCCAGGTTTTTGTGACTGGCGGATAAAAAATATTGGGTTTTCGTTACATAGGAAAGCGACATTTGATAATACAACCCCTATCGTATTTTTTGACGTTAAAAGTGGGCGAAAAAAGTTTAACGAAAAAAATATGCAGGCTTGCGATAAGGGTATGCGCTGTATTTATATTTCTTCCTTGTTAGGAAAGGGTAGATTGTCGCCTTATCCAACGCATAAATATCATTACAAATTAAATATATATAGGCAGGACAAAGTGAATGGTTAAGATATTTGAATGTGCTGCATTATCTAGTCATGTTTATCATCATAAACATTATTCCCAATTTGCATTGGGTGATATTGGTGTAGTGAGGGACGCAAGGCCGTTGGTTAGCGGATGGGGGCAGGTTTTGGATATCAAGCCTATTTTAGGTGATTCCTCCCCATTTTATGCCGCTCTTTATATAAAGTTTGAGAAGGGCGAAGCCAAAAACGCAGTAGTAGCTATCCGCGGTACAATTATGACCAGCATCTTCGACCTAGCAGTAGACGCAGTCTCCTGGACCTCAGATGTATTAGGCTATGGAGAATCAGATCACCTCCCAGCATATATGGCGCTAGCCACAGCATTCCTCCATCAAGCACGCTGGTACCTAAAGCGCTATTTCCCTGAGTGCTACAACTACGGTCGTATAACCATCACCGGACACTCCTTAGGTGGTGCTATAGCGCAATTATTATCCTTAACAACGCTGCCATATACCTCAGTAGTATTTAACTCCCCAGGCTGTGGACATATGCTACAAGGAAAAACCAACCCCATTTCCTTAGTGCATAACATAGACGCAACCTACGGTTTCATAAATAAAATAGGTGAAACCATAGGCAACCTATCGACAATAGAAGTACTCGAACAAGAACAAGAAGCCAAAGAGATCTTCGAAAACATAGACGAACAACAAATGCTAGCTTCGCTGAAAACCTACAGCGAACACAGCTCAGATTTAAAAGGTTTAACGGAACGCCTAAAAGCCTACGGCAACACAGTTAATACAGTCTCAAAATTTCGAGAGACAAAACAATCCTACCTAAAATGCGAACAAGAACACACAGCAACCCACTGGTACGAACTAAAAGAAAAACTAGCAAAACAAACCTGTGGCATAGAAGCAATATTAACAGCCTACGCAAAAGTAATAGGCGCACAGCATTCGATAAATAATATGCTGACAACGCTGATGGACGAACGGTATCGGGCTTTTGCGTTAAGAGCTATCTTTTGAGTATATTTATGGAGAATGCAATGCCAGAAAAAGTAAAAGTTGGCTCCGGCAACGTTTTTAAAGATTTGGGTTATAGCAATCCTGATGAACGATTAGCGAAAGCAGGGTTGGCGCGACAGATTAATGTTGTCATTAAAAAGCGTAAATTAACGCAAGCAAAAGCCGCTGAGGTTATTGGGATTCCGTAGCCAAAAGTATCTTTGCTTGGTAAAGGTGTTGTCTCGGGGTTTTCTTTGGGTAAGCTTATGACGCTTCTAAATAGATTGGATCAGGATATAGATATAGTTATACGCGAGAAAAGCACCGCGCGCAAAACGCATAATCACGCTGTAGGTCATCTTCGAGTCGTTTGTGCTGCAAAGTCTCGTAGTGCCGTAAAGAAGATATGTTAAGCACTAATTTCACCGTAGAGACGCATAGCAATGCGTCTCAGTGGTTTGGGGATAGCATAGTGTTACATAGGTTTATAAGAGCCAGATAATCAAATAATAATATTTTGAAGGGTGTAAGTCACCGCCTTAGCCGCGATCATTAATTGGCAGCATCAGCAACGCCGCAATAACAAAACAAACTCCTGACAGTAGCATTAAATTCGCCGCACTATTGTGTAAAACTTTTAATAGAAGATATCCAGCAAAAACGCTAACAATTATTTGCGGTAGACAAATTGCCGCATTAAAAACACCCATATAATAACCGAGCTTATTGGCGGGTAGTTCCGCAGCAATCATCGCAAATGGAATGCTATTAAAGCTTGCCCATGCAATGCCGAACCCTATCATAGCAAATAGTAACCAACTTTCTTGATGAACATAGCGTAGCGAAATCAGAGATGCGGCGCCAAACAATAGCGCAATAATATGAATTTTCTTCCTGCTTATCAACTTGCTAAGAAGCGGTATGCAATAAGCAAAAGCGACATTAGCTAGCATATAGGCCGCACAGGCCAAGCCGGTTAGAACGGTGCTTTTTTCAACAAGCTTATGGTAGGAAGCATTATGCAATAGATGCGCAGTTGGTGAGACATGAAATATTGCTTGCTCAATCGCAGGCGTTAAATAAACAATAAATCCAAATACCCCGAGCCAGGTAAAAAATTGTACGTATGAAACCTGTCGCATAACGCGCGGAATGGTGAGCAGGCTTATTGCTTTTTGTTTAACAATATTTAGAAACGAACCTTCGAGCTTTGGTGTAGTTATTTTTTCATGCGCTGGTAACATAGACTTGCAAACAACCAGCGTCCAAAAGCCAGTTATAATTAGTGCTATCGCGCCACCATAAAAAGCAAATCTTATTTCGAGCGGCACACCAACAACAATATTGCGCACATGAAAAAGATGCAAGAACACCCAGGGAGCAGCTGAAGCAAGCGTCGCACCTATCCCAATTAAACCAGCCTGAATAGCATAAAGCTTAGTATGTGACTTCGCTGGGACAACATCAGCAACTAATGGTCTGTAAGGTTGCAAAGCAATATTAATAGTCGCGCTGAAAATACACAATAAAATAGCTGCCATAAACAGTGAATGCACGTTAGGTAAGATGAGCATACAAATAGCGGTCAAAACAGAGCCGACAAAAATATACGGAATTCTTTTTCCAAAAATCGTATGCGTACGATCACTTAAATAGCCGATAAATGGAGGAATAAGAAGCGCAACTATCGATGGCGCTAACCAGAGATAACCTAAAGAGCTAACTTTAGCTCCAAATAAACCGTAGATGCCGCTCATGTTAGCTACAGCCAAAGACCAGGCGAACTGCACGCCTAGTAGGCCTATGTTTAGGCTGATTATTTGCCAGAGAGTAAGTTGTCGTTTTGTGTTCATTGAGTCAGATTTTATCATTACAGCATGCTGGACAGCTACTAAATCACAATTTCTCCTTTGCAAGTGTGGGTGAGCAGGTCTAGAGTTGATTTCCCTCAAGCTCAACAACGTTCAACCAGATCTCTGTGTTTTGTTTGTGGATGTGAATAACGTGTGATAAGTATGACAAGATTATAATCATCAACAAGAGATTGAAGAGATTGATGGCGTGTGACACATATAGCTTAAGAAGGATTTAGAAGCGGCTGGATTTATCATGAGTTTTAAGTCGTTGTATCAAAAGAGAAAAGGAATTTATTATCGATTAATATACGAATATGTGCTCTTCTACTTGAAGTGGATTGAGCGGCATATTTTTGTAGCGCACTTATCGGAAACTCATCGTAGTAGCAGGCGTTTGATTTGTTGTTCCAGTCTTGTTTGGGAACTTCTGTCATGTTTATTGTTTATTTTTGCGGTTTATTGATCGTCGCGTGTTTGTAGGAATGGATTAAAGTCCAAGTTATTAGTATATCGCAATTTGAAACGACGTTTTAAATAAAAGACTAATGCTGCTGCTGGACCACTCCCTATTGCGGTTATTATTACTTTGATAACTAGGGAGGCTAGCATTACTTGCAGTATTCTAAGGGGCGGCATGGTTCCAAGGAAAATCATTGGCATGCCGATGAGGATATATATTCCTTGTCCAAGGCTGGATGCTCCAATGCTGCGTAACCAGAAATACTTGCCTTTAACTAATACTCTCCATTTTGCTAAAAGAAATGCATTGCTTATGCCGCCGATATAGCATCCGACAGCGCTTGCTATAGTAATACGCAATAAAGGGTTAATGATGTAGTTATAATGAGCTTGGTAGAGCCATTTGTCTGGTGAGGGAAAGTGAATAATGCTAGTAAGCAACAGTGATAAAATAGTTATTATCGCGATTGAGCTCCATGTTAGAAACCTACAAAATGAGTATCCATAAATCTCAGTAATAATATCTCCCAAGAGATACCAGAAAGGAATAATAAATGTTGCACCGGAAATGTAAAACCCATGTAGGCTAACAATTTTGTGGGGAACAAATTCAGCGGCAAACAGCACCATAGTGTAGCAGGTAGATAGGATTACTAAGGTTTTATGTTTTGTGTCCATAATGTTGATATTCTCTTTGATGTTGCCAGTCTTGCGGTATTACTTTTTAAGTGAAATGCGATTATGTGTTGTTAGCTTTGTTTGTTTGGAGCAACTTTTTAAGCTCAGATATGCCATAATTCAGCAATATTTTGTCATAACTATCTTGCAGGCTTAATAGGCGATTCTTTTGGAAAAAATTTTCGTATGCATGCGCTAGATCGCCGGTTATAATGATTGGTAGTTGTTCGTTTGTTTTTTTGTCAATATATGTGACTCGTCTTTTAATTAGGTTGGCGCTTTTTTTGATGATTTCATATGACTTCTTTTTAAAGTGCAGTAATTCTAAAGCGGTATTACTTGCTTCCAAGTATGCTTTCTCGGGATTTATCATCGTGTATTCAGAGAGAAGGTCTTTATTATTGTTAAAGTGTGCTAATATTTTGTCTGATAGTAGAGATCTTTGCTCTATTCCTTCTTTTACATTGAGTGCGTGTTTTATAGCTTCGCACCCAATCCAGTAATTGCCAGCAATATCAGAGATAGGGAAGCCGTATCCTTGGTGTTTAATAATATGGCGACTGTTATCTACGCTATATGTTATTGCGTCACCATAATTGATGGTTATGCATATGCCATTTTGTTGTGAAAATAAAGCCTTATGATTTGTAATTGCATCTGGCTCCATAATAAATGTATGGAATGCAAAATTGCCAAGTTTTTGTATTTTTTTTCTATTTCCAGTGCGGCAATATTGTTGTACGGATAAGTACACAGCAAAATCTTTTAGGTTAATGTTTTTGATTAATGGTTTTGTTAGCTGATTGACTGAGTTAATTATTTCATCAAGAAAGGTGTCAGGATCCTGACCGCAGCGTAATGGAAATTGCAAGGAATTAATGGTGGTGTTATTTGTTGATACGTCATAAATCATGCAATACGTGATAGCAACGGCCGAGACAAAGGCAACGAGAAATTTTGGTTCATTCCGCGTTTTGCTGGGATGTTTGTCTTTGGAGCTGTGTGGGTAAGTTCCAGCCAGAATGGCATCTGGAGAGCAGCCCAAGGCGTTGGTTAGAGCTATAAGTTTCGATACCCCAAAATCCCTGCTGCCGCTTAGAATAGGTATTAAACTTGAGTAGCTAACTCCGGATTTTGCGGCCAGTTCTTTCGCAGAAATACCCCGTAAACTCATGATTTCTTCAAGAGTTTTTGATATTTGTTTTATAGCTGTTTTGTTCATATTTTCAAGTACAATCAGTAAGATAACCGGATTATACCCCTTTTCTAATTGACTTACAATGATTCATGGTCTATAGTAAAAATTATACAACCGTAAATAAGAAGATCATAAACGGTTTGGGAGCGGTCTCGATAATAACATGGTGATTTTGTAGGGAAAATGGGAATGTTAACAAGCTTAAAATTGGAGAAATGCCATGTTAGTACTAACAAGAAAACAAAACGAAAGCATTGTTATCGGTGATAAGGGCGAGATTGTTGTCACTTTATTGCAGGGCTGTGTGGGTAATATTCGTATCGGTATTGAAGCGCCGAAGGATGTTGCGGTGGATCGTAAAGAGATTTTTGAGCGTAAGCGTTCTTTTTCTGAACAGACCTCGACTACTCACGAAGATTGTTAAGATGAAAAAGCGCGATATTGCAACTGAGAGATTGCTGGCGCATGTCGATAAGCTGATTGATGCTGATTATGACATGCTTCGGGTTAATCTTAATCAGGTTAAGGTTGCTTTGAATCGTCGGCTAAGAATTGTTACGGGTTTGTTTAGCGAGATAGATCTGCATGAATCAGAGATTTATCGGTTATTGGAAAAAGAATCACTGTTGTGTGGGTTATTGCAGAAACGGTGAAATATATATTAGGCGTAGAGACGCCCAACCTGGGCGTCTCAAAAGCAGGAAAAGACGCCCAGGTTGGGCGTCGCCACAGGAGAAAAGGTTATGGACAATAAATTAGGTTGTGATATTTTTTGGGAGTCGGTTGTGCAGGATGTTCGTGCTGGGCGTAAAGCGGTTAAGGTTGAGAAACAAGGGCGGGTGTTTACGCGTCGTTATTGTTTACACCGTGCTTGGGGTAATGTTGATTT
>JAGLTR010000058.1 GCA_023135155.1 Gammaproteobacteria bacterium | reverse complement strand
GCAGATCTTAGTTGATGTGCGTACGTCACTTGAATTCGAGATGGGGAGCATCCCTGGCTCAATTAATGTGCCGGTGGATTTATTGCGCTTGCATCTTGCTGACTTGCCGAGAGATCGTGAGCTTTTGGTTTATTGTAGGGTCGGTTTGCGCGGATATATCGCTAGTCGTATTTTGCAGCAACATGGGTTTAATGTGCGAAATCTAAGTGGTGGTTATACGACTTATAAAATGGTAGTTGATGATGCAAGTTTGGAGTGGGTGCAAAGTATGTGTAGTGATACGGGTGAGATAAGCTGTGCTGGTGATATTCCAAATGATGTGGCTGTGCATATTGATGCATGCGGTGTGCAGTGTCCGGGTCCAATTCAGAAATTAAAGCAGGCTTTAGATGAGCTTGAGCATGGTGAGATGTTATCTATTGCCACTTCCGATCCTGGGTTTGTAAACGATGCACCAGCTTGGTGCAAAACGACTGGCCATGAGTTTATCGAGATGGTTGTGCAAGATGGCAGCTACATAACAACAATACGAAAAAACAGTGGGTTAGGCGATAAAAGTAATGCCAAGTTTACGAACGTAGCCGCAAAACAGGCTATGACAATCGTGCTGTTTAGTGGTGATTTTGATAAGGCAATGGCGGCTTTTATTATTGCCAATGGTGCTGCTACGATGGGTTATGAGGTAACCATATTCTCAACATTTTGGGGCCTGAATGTTTTACGTAAACACAGTCCAATTAAGGTCCAGAAAAACCTCATCGAAAAAATGATGGGTAAGATGATGCCGCGTGGCGCTAACAAAGTTGCTTTATCGAAAATGCATATGCTCGGTATGGGTACAAAAATGATCAAAGGTATCATGAAAAAGAAACAGGTTGCTTCACTGCCAGATTTGATTGCTGATGCTAAAGAGGCGGGTGTAAAACTAGTCGGTTGCTCGATGACTATGGATATGATGGGTATACGCCAAGAAGAGTTGCTCGATGGCGTTGAAAAGGGCGGAGTAGCAATGTATCTAAACAAAGCTGGCGAGGGTAGTTTGAACTTATTTATTTAGAAGCGTTTGCAACAGCCCCTTTGTATGTTTGGGCTTGATGAGAATAGCGGCATCATTCGATGTTATTGACATTTGGGATATCTATTATATAATTATACATAAGATAATTATTGGGTTGGAGTATGTTATGGGTATGGCAACGTTAACAAAATGGGGTAATTCATTTGGGCTGCGTGTTCCAAAAGATGTTTGTAAGAAGGCGCATGTTTATGTGGGTGAGCAATTTGAAGTTGATGTGAAGTCAAAGAATAGATTAGTGTTTACTCCGATTGATAAACCAAGGGATGGTTGGCTTGAGGCTTTTAACTTGTCTGCTGATGTTGATTCTATGGATAAAGATTTTGGTAAAATTGAGAATGATTTTGACAAGGATGAATGGACATGGTGAAGTTTAAGCGTTTTGATGTATGTCTCGTGAATCTTGATCCTATAGTTGGTTCTGAGATTAAAAAGACCAGGCCATGTGTAATAGTTTCTCCGGATGAAATTAATTTTAGTAAATTTAGAACAGTTATTGTTGCACCGATGACTAGTACGATAAGAAATAATATACCTACCCGAATTGAGGCAAGATTTAAATCAAAAAATGGTCAGGTTGCGCTCGATCAAATTAGAGCAATTGATCGTGTGCGTATTATTAAGTCATTGGGGGTGGTATCTGTAGAGACGTCCAAAATGATTCTGCAGACCTTGCAAGATTTGTTTGCAGACTAAGAGAGTAGTGCGTGAGCGCAAATAAAAAGGCCCGAGAATTCGGGCCTTTTTTGTGTTGCATCGTTGTCATTGTCTAGAAAATACCAGAGATAGCGTCGATTAAACCAGCTTGTAATTTTGGTTTTGCTTCTGGGAATTTCAAGTTAACTTTTTCAGCAGTTGACAGGATACGTGTTTGGTAACGCTGCCAGTGTACACGGCCAGAAGAAGTGTTAACGATTTTACCGCTTGTACCTTGGTGTAGAGTTGAAATGCTGCTTTGTCTTACTGATCCTGTGACGCGTTCTGAAACTTGCACATCGGTTACAACTGCGTAAGTAACATCTTTTACCAGCGAGTCAGCAATGGTTCCAACTGCCGCACCGACTAAACCTCCAGCGAGCATTGCTGTACCGCCGCCAGCTATGGCTCCTGCTGCCACGCCTACACCAGCGCCAGCTATACCAGCACCAAAACCGCCTTTGAACATTTTTTCAGCGGCGCTAGGTGATGTTTTACCAACGCGGAGAATGTTTGCCTGCAGTAAGTAGTGAGCTTTACGTAAGTTGTAGATAACTTTGTAGCCTTTGGAGCGTAGTGATGCCACTAGCCCGGGTTTCACATCGAAGCTTTTCTTATCAGAGGTGTTTTTGATTTGTACATAAACGGTTTTCTGATAATTGGGAACAGGGTTTAGGAAAATAGTAGCGCTGGATTTTGTTTGTACGTCCAGGTTGCGTTTTGAAATGCCGGTCTGAATCGCGGCGCAACCACTTAGTGCAAGCGCGACACAAGCCATTGATAAGATAAATATTTTTTTCATGCTGTTATCCTGTGGTGAGATTTATAATGCATATGGGACTTTAACAAAATCCAGCGAAAAGACAATATAGGCAGCTATGTATTTTATGTAACAGGATTGTTAATTTTATGGGGTTTGCAATAGTCCCTTTATAGTGAACAAACCAAAATATTATAGCGTCTATAGAGCATGATGTTCTGGATGCCTAGAATTAAGATGGCAGGTGCTGAGATGCCGATTGCTGCTGCCATAATTGGATTAATGGTAAATGCCAGGACGATAACGCAGATACAGTTGCTTAGCAGAAGTAGCAAAAAGTTTTTGGCGATGAAATGTTGATGCCCCTTATATTGAAGTAAAACTGAAGCAATGTAGAGCAGAACGGTAATAGACATTAGTATTGAGCCAACGACAAGAGCTGGATAACCGATGATAAATTCCGGACCATAAAGTGACAAGATCGGTCGACCAAAAACAATTGTTACTGTGCAAAAGATTGTTAAAAATATCAATAAGAATCTGAATCTTATTTTTAAAATCTCATTTACTTTCGTAGTATGACTTTTATGGATTGCAAAGGATAATTTCGGTGCAAAATATTGATTGGAGAGTAGGGAAGCGGTCACTAAAAAGAAGAGAATTAAATCAATGGCTGCGTAATAACCAACGATTGCTTCGGGAACATTGATTATCTCTAAAAGTAAGAGGCCGCATTTCACGCTGCCTAGAATGGCCATAGAGCTTATTAAATATGGCAGGGCGTCTTTTAACCAATCCTTTTTGTATTTGGGATAGGTGCGCCACATCTCATGAGGAGCTAGTTTTTTTAGGTAATAAATCGCAATAGGTATCGCGGTTAGCCAGCCAATGCCATAAGCTAGAATTGCATAAACTGGGTTCACTTTGTCTTTTATCATCATGAATAATATTATAAAAAACAGGGTGATTAATGCTGGTTGTAGACGTGCAATAATTATTGAATGTATAAAACCGTGATTAATATTTATTAGTTCAGTGAGAAAGCGAATTATGCCAGTGACGGGCAAAAACAGGACAACTGTTAAGAGTGCTGGGTGATTGTGATCAAATGGTAACAGGTGATTATAGGTAACAAAACAACCAATAAATAAAACTGCAAAAATTGTACCCGCAATTGCGATACTGCGCGTACCATATTTTAAAAAGCCGCGATAAAGTTGCCAGCGGTTGTTTTCAATAAAATAGGGAATGATTTGGCGACTGAATTTCTCTAATCCGAGGGTAATAACAATAGTAAAAATAAGTGACCAGGCGATAGCTGTGGCGTAATCACCAAATCCTGCCGGTCCCATGTGTTGTGCTAAAATGATTCCGATGAGATAATTAACGAAATAGGAAATTAGAACGATCGTGGTGCTGCTAATAAATATTTTCATAAGAGAATTGTAAGGATATTTTAGTAAATAGTAAATTCGAGAGTTCATATTTAATACGAGGGGTTTGTTGTGGGTAAAAATACGACTGTTGTTGAGCCGGATGGCTTTGAATTTGATCCATGGCTAGATCTTTCAGTGCATGAATATGCTTCGCCGACGTTAGATAAGGATGGTAGGTGTTTAAAACTAACGCTTAATGTTGGTCCAGCAAGCGAGCCTATCGTGGGGAACCGTCGTGCTATGCAGTCTCCAGAGTTGCAAACTCCTGGAAGCGTAAGAAGGGACATGTACCTGCATCAATTGGCTGGTTCTTGTTCACACGAATCAGAGTTAGATTTTCCTCCTATAATGGGAACACCTGCTGATCAGCGCAGTCGAGCTGGTTTATCTTCAAGAAATGGCGGCACACCAGAAAGCGTTGAAACACTGATTATGTCACCGCCTAGTGAAGAAAGACGACAGTATAGTGGTGATGCTGAGAGCGGTTTTTGTTGGAGTGGGGGTTTTTTCTCTCCCATTGGTGGGGCGCCATTTCCTTCGCCTAGGGGTACATATGGTACAGGTGAGGTTAGTTTAGATAGTTCGCCGCCTGCCGCTGCTGCCCGCTTTCCTGGAGAAGTTGTCTTCTTTGGTTCTCCGTATCCAGGAGGGTCTGAATGGGGGGCGCTTGATGAGTCGCTAGATGGTTCATTTACAACTGTATCATTAGAAACGCCAGCTCCAGTTGCTACACCAGAACAGAGTCGTCGTTTACCAGATGAAGGTTTTGATCGGTGGTCACCGGCAGAGCAGCCGTTTTTTTCGCATGGGTAATAAGATAAGCTAGACAAAGGGGTGGCGCATATCTTATGCCACCCCAAACTTAAACTTAATCGAGTTCGCAAGCTCCACCAACGCAGGCTAGCTCTCGTTTCATCTCTGTTTCATCTGTACGCTCATAAGCTATAATCTCCGAAAAATCAACGCCAGCTAGTTTTTCAGAAAGTTCATGATAGCGCTGCTCATCTATTTCCTCATACGGTGCTAAGCGATAAACATGGTTTGAGCGTGGTAAGAATGATAGGCCGCCGACGATATTCCAGTTGCTGTAAATCCAGTTGGCAACAGTGATCCATTCCTCTTCGCCAACCGAGATAGTTACTGAAGGGTTATGTTCCGTATATGCTGTTTTCACTTTTTTCCAGTGCTCCAACTGATTCATGGCAGTGAGATCATTTTTGATGATCGCGCCATCAGGGGCTTTCACTGGGAACTCTAGTACAAACGTTGTTGCCGTATCTTCCGTTTGCCCCACCTCTGGATAGTAAGGCACGCCTTGGCTGCGCAGCATTTTAAATAGTGCATCAGTTGCAGAGATACGTACGCGTCTTACATAGTAAGGTGCAAAACGTGGGTGCATGCCGGAGGCACAATCTACAACTTGCGATACTGTGCCAGAAGGTTTGACGCAGGTAATAGAGGCAGATTGGTTAACGCCAAATTGTTCAGCATATTTCTTATTCACTTCGATAGATTTTTTCTTTAGCTTTTTGAGCACGTCTTCATCGCGGGCAACTGATGAGTCCCACTGTCCAGTAATCGAAACACCCAACAAACGCTCTTCTTCACAGTTTTTGTGCCAGTCTTTTGAAAGGTAAGGGAAGTTAATCAGCGTTGATTGATAGGTGCCAAGAATTGTTGCCAAGCGCATTTTCTGTAGTAGTGATTTTTCATCATCATCTGCTCGAGCAATAATTTCAGTTAAGTTACAAAAACCTTTCGAGCGTAAAATAATCTCTCCGCAAGGGTTGGTTCCAATAATGCCGGTTATAATGTTGTCACCGTTGATGTACTTTTTCTTGCGGAGGAGATCAATCCGTCTTTCTGGGAGCGTGTCCACGAGAGCGCCGCGGTTGAAAATGCCGCGTTCGCCTGAGCCGCTCTTCATTAAGGATAGCCACTCCTCAATAAATTCAGTGTTAGTTGGTTTTTCCAAATAGACCGCAGAGTTATTAGCCATGCTGCGATGTGGGTGGGTGAAGTAGAATTGACCTTTTTTAGCATCGCGTAAATCTGCATCATCTAAATCAGAGAGTGAGATCATCGCGCTGCGGCGTACGCCACCTGAAACTACGACCTCACCAATTTTACAAAGAACGTCGTGCGCGTTGAGATTGGTTAGGCGTCTGCCTTGGCGAGCTAATATAAGTTCGCGGCTGAAATCAAGAAGCGAACGTAAAGGATCAGGTCCGGAGCTTTTACCGCCCATGGTGTTTAAGCGTGCACCTGCAGGACGTAGTTTGGAGTAATCAAATTTTATATCTTTGCCATCGAACCAAGTATGCATACCCAAAATTAGGGCGTCGCACCAACCCTCTTTACTATCATCGATAACGTGTGTTGGTAAGATCTCGCCTGTTTGGTGTTGAATCTGTGGTAGGGCTTGGACACTTGCGCTTTCAACTGAAAAGCCGACGCCCGCGCCACACATAAGAATGTACATAACTTCACCGAAATCTTCGATTTGCGATGGAGCGATAAATGAGCAGTTGTAAGCGCAAACATTAGTGGCGCGTGCCGCTTTACCGGAAAACTGTAGCAGGCGCATAGAGGGCATGATGTCTTGGTTTAAGATCGCAGCTCTAACATCTTCATAGTCTTTATCGCTAAGTTTTTTCTTCAAATTTTCACGCATAAATGACATATAGCGATCAACTGTTTCAATCCAAGTTTCGCGGCGTTGCTCATCCTCTATCCAGCGAGCATAAGTACGTAAATATACAAACTCACTGAGCGTATTTCGGAAGTATTTTTTACTCGCTTCCGATAATTGCTTAACGTAATCCGGTATTTGTATCTTGTGGCGCCGACATTCTGCGCGATGCTCGCGATAAAGAATGTAGGCTTTGGCTGTCTTTGGATATTTTTTATCGCCCACACCCATAATGAGTTCTTTTTCAACAGAGTCTTGCACGCCTTCAACCGTTGGCAAAAAGGTTTTATGGCGTTTACGAATCTGAACGAGCTCTTTGACAATACGATCAGATATCTCTTTAGCATCTGCATGTGAACCTTCACCGGAGGCTTGCATAGCCTTGAAGATAGCGTGGGTGATGCGATCTGGCTCGAATTTGACGATGGAGCCGTCACGTTTCTGAACTTTTTCGACAATAATTGCGGTAGCCATTCTATTCATCCTTATAATTTGATATTACTAAAAGTTTATTTTAAGTCTATTTGACGTAGACACGATTCAATTTTTGAATCCACTCATAAGAGCCAAAGATGACGACCATCCAAGCGAGGTCACCAAGCATGGCATTGCGTAGGAATGGCAGTGCAGCTGTGTAGCAGGTAGCTAAGCCAGCTGCATCCTTGGTGTAGGCAGGTGTGAGTAGCCAGGCACCAAAGTTTGTCCATATCCAATAGCCAAGAGAAGAAAACAGTACGTAGAAGAGCAAATTAGACCTGTTTTTTAGTCCATTAATTCGGGTTCCAACTAAGGCAATTATTGCTAATGCTGAATAGGAGAATAGTGTCCAGTAGCCAAAGACCGGGTAGTTATAGAAATATGCTAGTGCAATATCTGAAAGCAGTAGGGCGATTAGAGTGACAGTAATTGCCATGCCCTTTGAAAGTTGTTTACCAGCAAATAGTGATAAGTTTATTGTCGGTGTGAGATTTGCCGGATGTGGTATCAATCGGCCTAAGGTCGCGATAGTTATGTAGATGTAAGTTAGTACGCGTTTGTTCATAAGTTTTTCTCCGTAAAGCGTGCTGCTACAAATAACCAATCGCTCAAGCGATTAAGATAAGCCAAGAGTGCCGCATCAAAATTATTACCGTTTTTTATTAAGGCAACCATGCTCCGTTCAGCTCGTCGAGAAATAGCGCGTGCGACGTTTAATTGTGCCGCAATTTCGCTATCAGCGATGACGATAAAGCTAGAGAGAGGAGCTAGTGTTGCGTCCATACTATCAATTTCTTGCTCAAGTTTTTGCACCGCATCCATGGTTATTTTTTCCTTGGAACAGGCCAGGGCAATAGCAGAATTTATCTGTATTAATTCCAATTGAATTCGATGTAAATTATTAGCTAAATTATCGAACTTCTTGTTTTTAATAATATATGTTCTTACTAAGCCTAAATAAGCAGTTAATTCGTCGAGATTTCCACAAGCGTTTATGTGTATAGAGTTCTTAAAAATGTCTTTACCATCACACAGTTGCGTGTTGCCGGTATCGCCTATTTTAGTATAAATTGTGCTTTTTTTGTCCATAAAACACTCTATCTTGTGGTTTCGCTTCGTTTCGAATTGCTAAGAATCTTAGACGATTATTTTCGTTAAGTAAAACCAATTTCGTAAAAAAACAAAAAAAATATTTTTTAAAGTTAGTTGAATTTATTGATTAAAATGATAAGAAAAAACGCGTAATAGCATGTTTATAATCGATAATTACATTTTACAGGAATGCGGAGAAAAAATGCCAGTTCTAGTAAACAAGCCAGCCCCAGATTTCACTGTTCCCGCAGTTCTCGGTAATGGTCAAATTGTTGATGAGTTTAACCTCAGCGAAACTATTCGGGGCAAATATGCTCTAGTATTTTTCTACCCACTTGATTTCACTTTTGTCTGTCCTTCTGAGTTGATTGCCTTAGATCTTAGATCATCTTATGGACGCGTTTAAAGAGCGTGGTTCAGAGATCGTCAATCATCCGCCATTTGGCCGCAATATCGACGAAATTATCCGCATGTTCGACGCAATTGAGTTCTTCGAGGAACATGGTGAAGTTTGTCCAGCAGGTTGGCATAAAGGTGATAAAGGCATGAAAGCTGATCCCAAAGGTATTGCTGAATATTTGGCTGATGAAGATGAGACGTTATAAATAAAACCGTAGAGACGCCCAACCTGGGCGTCTCTACGATATGGATTAATGTGGTGCGTCCATTTTTAATGCTCACGCGTCTCACAAAACTCAATATCCGGCCAGCGCTCCATCATCAAATTCAGGTTAACATGCGTTGGTGCAAGATAAGTGAGGTATTCACTACCATCCAACGCTAAATTATTGAACTCATCATTTTTGAATTTTTCGAGCATTTTTTTGTCGTCACATTTAATCCAGCGCATGATGGCAACATTCACATTTTCATAGATGCAGTTGGCGCTGTATTCAGTTTGCAAGCGGTATGCGACAACATCGAACTGGAGCGTACCAACTGCGCCCAAGATTAGGTGGTTGCTGTTTAGGGGACGAAAAATTTGTGTGGCGCCTTCTTCTGACAGTTGGATCAAACCTTTTTGCAAAGCTTTGGCGCGTAGTGGATCTTTTAAGATTACCAGACGAAAGAGCTCGGGGGCGAAGTTTGGTATGCCGACAAATTGTAAATTTTCACCTTGCGTGAAAGTATCGCCAATCTGAATGGTGCCGTAGTTATGGATACCAATGATGTCACCAGGAAATGCTTCCTCAGCATGTTCACGCGCGCTCGCCATAAATGTTAATGCATGTGGAACTTTGATATCGCGTTCTAAGCGCACATGACGCATTTTCATGCCGGCGGAATATTGGCCAGAACAGATGCGCATAAAGGCGATGCGATCGTGGTGGGCTGCATTCATGTTGGCTTGGATCTTAAAGACAAAGCCGGTGAATTTTTTCTCAGAAGGTTCGACCTCGCGTTGTTTTGCGGCGCGTGGTTGTGGAATTGGCGCATAGCTATTGATGCCATCCATTAATTCTGCGACACCGAAGTTGTTAATTGCCGAGCCAAAATAAACGGGTGTTAATTCACCGCGTAGATATTCATCGTTATCAAAGCTATGGCTTGCACCTTGCACCAGCTCAATCTCAGTGCGTAACTCTTTGGCTTGTGATCCTAAGATTTCATCAAGTTCAGGGTTAGTTAGGTGTTTAATGCGTTTACATGCTTGAATGCGATCGCCTTTCCCAGGTTCATACAGGATCACTTCATCATTTGCTAAGTGGTAGATGCCTTTAAAATACGAACCCATGCCAATCGGCCAAGTTATAGGAGCGGTTTTGATTTTGAGAACATTTTCAATCTCATCTAAGACTTCAATTGGGTCGCGACTATCACGATCCATTTTATTGATAAAGGTGAGAATTGGGGTTGTACGTAAGCGGCAGATCTCTAAAAGCTTTATCGTGCGAGCCTCTACACCTTTAGCAGCATCAATAACCATAAGCGCTGAATCAACTGCAGTTAATGTACGATAGGTATCCTCTGAGAAATCCGCGTGTCCAGGCGTATCCAGCAGATTAACGATGCGATCTTGATGGTCAAACTGCATAACAGATGTGGTTACAGAGATTCCACGTTGTTTCTCTAACTCCATCCAGTCAGATGTTGCATGGCGCGCAGCCTTTTTTGCCTTGATGGTTCCGGCTAGTTTGATTGCGCCACCAAAAAGCAGGAATTTTTCCGTTAGGGTGGTTTTACCAGCATCTGGATGAGAGATGATCGCAAATGTGCAGCGTTTGTTTAGTTCTTCAGTAAAAGTGCTCATTAGGTGCCTATATTTTTCTCGTAACTTTTTACCGCTTGCGTCATCTGACGTGCTCGTGTCATCCCGTACTTGATACGGGATCCATAGCGTAATTCTGGATCCCGCATCAAGTGCGGGATGACGTTAGACCTGAGCATTGAATCGTTGCTGTTTTTCAAATGCCGGACATGACTTTAATAAGAAGACAAAAACCTGGTCCAAAGCCGCCGACAACACAATAGTCAGGTATTGTGTCCTCGGAACATCCTCCGTGCAATCAGTTTCTGCGATTTACCTTCGTTTTGCAGCAGCTTGTTTTGCAGCGGCTTGTCTTGCAGCAGCTTGTTGACGCCTCACAGCCGCTTGTCTTGCTGCAGCTTGTTGTCGCCTTATAGCCGCTTTTCTTGCAGCAGCTTGTTGACGCCTCACAGCAGCTAGTCTTGCAGCAGCTTGTTGTCGTCTTATAGCCGCTTTTCTTGCAGCAG
>JAGLTR010000057.1 GCA_023135155.1 Gammaproteobacteria bacterium | reverse complement strand
CGACAAAAAAGGCGCAATCCATCGCTACAATTATCAAATAAAATGGCGTTAAGTTTTTGGTTTAACGACTCTTTCCTAAGCAACGCTAATGAGTGTGTTCGATAATCATCAGCAAGTAATGGACAATTATTTTCATTGACATGCGCTTTTAGGTGCTTACAGATTTCCCTGCGCTCATAATTATCGTTTTCTTGCTCACTTAAACTTTCATAAAAACCCAATAAATCAGACTTTAGTCGCGGAAGCTGCTCGGCAACTTTTGATCTATATCGAGCATATGCTTGTAAAATTACTTCTTCATACATATTAAACACTGCGCCTAATTATTTTCAACATTGAACTATCTCACTAAAGTCTAAGTAACATATCTGCCATTAACCGCTGGTATTAAAAACCATCGCATCATCTTCCAAAGCTTCATCTTCCAAAACTTCATCTTGCGCTAAATCATCACCAGCAACATCACCATAAGCCCCACCGTTAGACTCAATGGGATTTTCAGTAATTCGCGACTGACTTTGCGTAAAAAGCCGAGCGTTATAACCCCCGAGCGGATCAACACGAGGTTCCTCCACGACCAGCAACTGCTCTTCTTGTCTCGCACCAATTTCAGCCTCCCAGGCATCTTTATAACTCTTCCATTCCAAAGATGAATGCATGTCCGCCAACCGGAAAATGCGAATATGCTTCTGACGCTCAAATAATGCGATTATTGCCTTAGCCCGAGCATTAACCTTATCCTCTAGATAACCACCATTAATTCTTTGTTGTTGCTCAAGTCGCTCCGCATCCAGTAACCAAAATCTCAAACCGTTAACAGTCGGCAACTCAATCTGCTGCTCAAGTCTTCTTGGCATATGACTCAATAGATTATCTAATAAATAGCTTAGCTCTTCATTACAATCATCTTCAGCTAAAGCTAAAATATAAACTTGCAGATTATTTTCAACGTCAGATATATGTCTATTAACGATCGCCATCCTCGCTGAAGCAAAAGCCCTATCTAAATCAATAGCACGACGCATAACAATATCCTGATTATTATCTAACACAATATCGTCTGGCAAAACGTCTATTAATACGTCATTATGCTTCAACCAAAAAGCGGTAAGCCTCTCATAACCTCCAAAACCTGGGCCCAAATTCAAATAACCACAAATTGCCTTACAAAATTTCTGCTCTTCTGGCAATTTTCTATCATTTGCATATCTGATAAATCCAGCCAATCCATCCTTATTAAGCTCGGCGACTATATGCAGCAACTTACCATAGTCGTTAGCAATAATGTTTTTATATCTAGGAGCAATTTGATGCTGATGAATTAACCCATTCTGATCTCGATAACCAACATGCCAAAAACACAAAAACTCTCTGCCATTATCATCCCTATGTAAAGAAAGCAGGAAATTACGTAGTACAACGACTATTCTTACAATATCGTGCCTAACAACATGTGTTGAAAGCAATTTACCATTTCGATCCCAAATAAAAAATGCTGCGTCTGGCGACCTAGCATCTCGCTCTGAATCAGTTAAAACCATTCTACCAGACTGCAATATTAATCCACCTGGTAACTCTACTACCTGGTTATGCACTGTCGACCAAGGCAAATCAATAATTTGACCAGTCATATTACCAATACATAGAACGCCGCCATCCTCACTCACTGGATTATTGTATTTCAAAATAAAACGAGCGTTAGATAATGCACGAACAAAACTCAGATTACGCTCGCGCATAATTTTACGCCAGTTTTCTAACGGCACATACTCACCACCAAGGAAACGGATAACTCGTAAAGTTGGCGTGCGTTCTATAAAGTGCTGCGCACCATAGGGATTAATAGGCGGCAAGTCCAGATCCTCAAGCTCACAACCTGAAGTATTTCCAGTGAATCCATATACCATATCACTGACCTGGCTCGCACTACCACGTAGCGATAATTTTCGCATCAAGGAAGCATTTTTGATTTTTGCAAATGCAGCATAATCACCTACAGCAGCCAACCGCAACCATATTATCTGCAACTGCGAGACATCAGCCACCTCAAACACAACGTCGCACGCCTGCAACTTAATTATGGCTCGCACAATAAAATCCATATGCCCAGTTAAAATAACCTGCAAACGTCTTCTTGTATAATAGGCAATAATTTGCTCATTATCTGCAATCAAATGTTGTAATCTTTCAAAATCTCGGCGCCTATTAATGAAACCAATATCGTTAACTAATATAGTTTCAAGTTGCTGATGCTTTTCTGCGCGCTCCAATTCAAGCCGAGCTATATCCCGCTGCAACTCATCGAGCACCAAGCTCTGCGTATTAAGTGTTAAAAGAGGTTGCTGCAATACCCGCTCCTCTACCCGTCCCTCTGCAATTAAGCCCTTTACGTGATTAATAACATCCTTAGCAATGCGTATTCTTTCCCGTCCTTCTAACTCTGCTCGCCGCAACACATTTAACTCAGACTGCGGATCGTCAGCCTCAGTCTGCAATTTAACCAACTCCAGCATTGCCTGATTATGGTACTCGATTTTCTCATTAAGACCAGATGCTTCCTTCCGAAGCCCATCTGTCGTTTTCCGCACTTCTTTTAATCGTTCATTTCGTGAAAGTAACTGTAAACTTATATTGTCTAACAATTGATCATTATTATTCCCTAAAGCAATTTTCCTCAATTTTTGCATTCTTTCCAAACTAAGATCAATCTCCGTAAGCGGCGCATCCGCTAAACTAAGCAACGACAAATTCCAGCCCTTATCACGCAAATATTTTGATATTTCTGATGGACTGACATACCCGCTATAAAAAGATGCATCGAATGCACTGAGCGGCAGGATACGTAAATATTTAAACAGTTCACTCTTATTCGGTGTGAACCTTACTGCGCTCATAGTAGACATTTCTTTGTGCAGCTGCATAAAAAATATTATGCCCTGCTGGACACTTAACTCGCCTATTTGCTTTTGCCAAATATTATTATTTGTAGTTACATTATCTGCTATCTCCCTATAATCAACCTTTTTTTCATGTCCAAAATTTTGCTGCATTAGATTAGCCAAAGCCCTACTCGGACTTAATTCATGCATTTCTTGAGCAATACTCAAGACTTCACTAGCAGTGAATTCTGTTCGAACTTTTGAAATAGCAGAAACGCGAGACATAAGTCCCCCGATAAATCCCGGTCGTCTCTTTTTTGGGGCATACATCTCTTTTAAACTTAAGCCTGCATTACTCAAAACTGATGCAAACGGCACCATCGTCGACCGCGTCGACATTCTAACAATATAGTTATGTCCTTCATTTAAACCATCAAAAACAACAACCTTCTTCCCAACAAGATTTGTGATTTCGCGATCAACATAAGCATCTTTTGGGCAAGCATCCCGAAAACGCTCAAACAAAGATCGATCATAATATTTTTCATATGACGTATGACACAATTCATATAACGAACGACCATGAACCCGACGCATTAGCTCATAGCCAGTAATTTCTGCGCCAATTGGCGTTAATGCCATCTCCAAAGCACTGCGTAATAAATCAAGACGTCGCTGAAATAACGCCACATAGTTACCAACGGGCAATGCTAATAATGATGAATTAAATGGCGTAATAACCAATGGGACTACAGTTTGATTTACATTATCATAATGCATCTCTGAATTATACAACTTAGCGATATCATCCCCGAATAAGCCATAAAGACGCGCATTCTCATTTTGACAATCCATTAGCCATTGTTTCATAACAGAAAATATATCTAACGCTAAAAACTCCTCTACCACACCTTTATCGATATAATTACCACTGTCCATATGCTTCATAAAATACAAAATATTTTTTACCACTAATGCATCTTCATCCGGCTGTTCTCTACCAGCCAACTCAAAATCAATCATTCTTAATTTGCAGACGTTACCATCTTGTTGCAAAAAATAATTACCATCATGTGCATCTTCGAAATTACAAACCAAAGACAATAATAAGTACCGCGTAAATGAGGCACGATCTAATCGAGCAATTTCACCGCTGGAACTATTTTCAACGCCGCCAATCAAAACCTCTGCACTTTCCATTTGTTTGACAATATCGCCAGCCTGCGTGAGCTTTATACCTGTAACATGTGGCATTACTTCCACAACCAAATCCCGCGCCTCATAACCTAAGCGTTCAAATCGCATTGCAAAATAGGTACTATGCGGCAATTCATCACCAACCAATAACTGGGAAAATCTTTGCATCATATAGGCGGGAATATCCGGCCAAAAACGAAATTCGAGATTTGGCTCACCACTACCATATTCGCATTCAGTTGATGCTGGTAGCACGGTATGCTTATTAATACGATCTGCTGGCGGCAATCGAAAGTCACCCTTCTCATCAACTAACCATGAAAAAACATTAGGGCTTAAAAGCAGATTATCACCCTGCTGCAACTTAATCGTAATAAGATGTCGAGCTACATGAGTAGCATTATCCGGACGCAAAACAAAAGCCTGATGCAAAAGCTCCTGCCAACGCAGATTAGCCAACAACCAGCTGAAACGCGTTCCATCTGGCATTGGCGTATTAAATATAGCCGAGCCCTCTAACGCCTCCATAAAATAACGCTGCTGCACAATATTTAAATACTGAAAGAACATAAAATATGTGCCAATAGCGCTATTCCTGCTTTGTAACTCCCCTAACTCAACCTGCACTAAATAAGCAACGACCTCATTATAAAGATCTTGTTGCTGAGCCTGCTGCTTAACACGCTCAAATAATTGATACCGATGCTCTATATCTAAACAACGATAAACATCACCAAGCGCACAAATAGCCGTATATCGTTGATCTTGCGAAACCGCTACCGCAGCAATTTGCTTATCAATTAAACTCTGCAAACAATCCAAATCCTTATCGCTATAAACAATAGTTTTATTAGCACAAATAAAACCTTCAGCACCATGAGAATTAAATAACTTGGCCAAACTGCGAACATATGGAGTAAAGATTAATTGCTCGTTACGAACATCTAAGCTACCCGATTTAATCCCAACTAATACGGTCATACAAGCACGTAAAACCACATCATTACGATATTGTCGCTTGCTTTCATTCGACAATAAATCAACAAAACGTCGCTTATTATTTGAATGCACTTCTCCACCCGGTTTCTGATCACTCTCAATATTATCGGCATTACACGCATATGGTAAGACAGTAAAATCCTTACGCTTATAGGCAACTGAGGTTGTAATATAACAAGATTCTCCATCAAAAGTTACATGAATAAACGGCACGACGCGATTGACGTTAACGATAACACTCGCCTCACTACAACGCCCATAAACTATCGTCAGCAATACCTCGCCAGCCTTGTATACAGTCTCATTTTGCAACAATCCCGCCACATACGGCGCAACCCGCTGCATTATTAGATTATCAAAATAGCGTAAATAAGTTGTTGTAAACACATTATGATCGCTTGGATAAAAATCTATCGGATGCGCTATATTCATAAACATGGCATCGACATCAACATTACCAACTTGACTGTAATTTGGAACACGCTCTGCTACACTGCTATTCTGTCGCAACAAAACACACTGACGAATACCAGCACTATTTTGCGGAACGGTTGTCAACAACTCTTGATGAAGATCTTTTACCCAATCTAAATTATGCGTCAGCATATATTCGATAAAACACATAAACACATAGGAAATAACAAGCTCGCCGCGATCGAAACTCGAAGCTTGCTGACGGTAATTATCGCTAAACTGATTGCGATTAAGTGTTTGTAAGCATTTTAATACCGCTAAAGCCTGCGACGTCTCACTCTCTTTTAATTGCTCCAATAACTCATTTTGTATAACGACATCATTACTCTGTAAAATTCTAATACCAATATTAATATATCGATCAGCCACTAATTTTATCTGCATATCATCATTGATGAGATTACAACCGAGAACATGCGCGGAAACTAAATTCAGATACTCCGGCAAAACCCGTATAAGACTTCCAACCTCAGTAGTTATCGCACTTACCTTCTTGAAATTATCTATGAAGGTATTAATTACCGGAATAGGTCTATGTACCTGCATCTTATCAATGAACACCTCTAATTCCTTTACCCCCCGAAGAGTACCAGCAAAACATGTTGCTATATCGTCAAAATTATCGTACATATCAGGAATAAAATCCTTCCAAAATAAACAACTGCCAAATTGAACAGAAACACCATTTAATATATGATACAACGATACTAATTCAGAGTTCTCACCAATTTCCTCTGGCAATAAACGGCCAATATATTGTTCTATTAATACCTCAGCTGCTTCTTGGTGCGCCCGACTAGACTCACCTTGTAACGCCTCAACACGCTCCAAAAATTGCGCAAATACAGCTGATTCCTCGCCATCTTGTCGAGCATAATGCAACCCATCGCTGGTACACATACAAGGATAGCGATAAATCTTTGGCACCATAACCGCTATTCTCAATATTTCAAAATCACTAAAATGACCTTCATCATCATAAAAATCGGAATAGAAAGAAGTGGCTTGAAGATTCTCAGCACAACTTGAAGTCAAGTAGTTACCGTAAAAATCCCTTTCGTCAAAATAACTTTTCATATCAACCAGTAAACGTTCGTAAGCATTTAATGCGACATAATGCTGCTCTGCGATTTTCCAAATTGTCAATCGAACAAATTTACGCGACCCAATATGTTGTTGACTAATAATTAACTGTTTATAGAAATTAGCCAAATCAACTAACCCTGTCGCCCTCAAATCATATTCCACACCACCGTGACAAACCTCAACACTGGCAAAGTAGTAATAAGCTCTTTCCATATCCTGCTCTTGCGCAGCCTTAATACCGCAGATAATAAATTTGCGCATTAATGAACTAAGATTAGTCAATACTTTCCCGGACACCTGCACAGGCAATGGTTGACGCATAACCTCAAAATCGTGTTCATCAAGAATTGCGCGACCTTCACGAATACGCATAAAACGATCGATCGTTGAAAAATATGCATTCCATATGGCAGCCGAAGCAACTAATCGCTCTAACTCAACCCCATCATAATCAACCTCTCCATCGTATTGCGCTACATCCTCAGCTTCCTGACGTAAAATACCATTATATTGCCTACGAAAATTAAACAAAACATCAAAAAATTCCGTGTTGTTATTGTTAATAGCATTTATTGCCGCACTAAATAAATTAGTATCAATATGAAACATCACAGCAACCGAAAGTTCATCATCAACCGCTGAAAAACACCCCTGAACACACGATCTATCGAAATATTGCTGCCACTCGTCGCGAGTGATTAACCGCGCACACTTCAAACCAGAAGCCAATACCGCTGCGCCATCATTTGCGCCTAGATTTATCTCATTTATGGCAGATTGCTGTACTTCATTTCCAGTAACCCTGCTCAATTCATCATGACCCCGCATAATAACCCCTTTGTCCACCCAAAAATAAAAAACCAGTGACTCAATAGTAGAGCCGCTGGTCCATCCTGGTTAAATATAACAATTTATAGCTGTCGCTAAGTATAGCTTATGAACAACTACCACACAAAGTACAGTAATGAAACACGCAACCTCTCTATACTCCGATATGTACCCATCTATTGCTTTGAATACGACCCTCTTCAGGGTAAAATGCAGCCCATGTTACGTAGACGCAAACACTCAGGTATTGGACTTTTGGAGCTTATGCTTTCGCTGGTAGTGATCGCAGCCTTGCTACTTCTAGTAACCCGCTACTACCTAATCACCGAGCGCGCTGAACGTGTTTCTAAAGGTGCGGAGATGATTAATAATATTGTGGATGCGTCGGTGAAATATAGCGAGGGGTTGACGAATACTTCGCAGGGAATGTCGCTGCAAAGTCTTATTGATACGAGATTGCTGTCTGATAGTTACTCTCGATCTCCTTGGGCTAGATCGCAAGATGACATAACAATACTGCCAATTAAAAATGGCTTTAGAATTATCATCGCTAACGTTCCAATGAAGGAGTGCAATAATCTTTTACAACTGCTCGCCAACAAACATCCCAATATTGAGCAAAAATGTGATAACCGTGGAAAATACGCAGGCTATAGTCTACTCTATTACATAAACACTGATTAGAAACGGAAAAACAACTCAGGAGGAGCGCAAAGCAATAAAGGGCAAAGCAGAGTGCGAAAAAAAATCATTCAAGCATTTATTTTTCTACTTATCATAAGCAGCGTAGCCCTGTGTTTTGGTGCCGACCCCAATCAAACCCTTAATCTCAACAGCTCACAACTCGGTTTCAAAGGCCCATGGCAAAGCAGTCTCGAATACAGCGATCAATATGGCTTCAACCTCAACAATAAATATACCCAAGTCTTAGGCATCGCCGACGCCATTGCACTAGAGCTTGATTTCGGCACTAACGAGTATCGTCTCGGCGCCACCTGGGCCCATATGCTTAATCTCCAACAACGCATAAAAATAACAGTTGAGCGTCTTGCACAAAAATTAGCCTTTGATTTCGCCAGCGGCACGACTCACAACTGGATCGGTCAAAATGCTATCGGCGGTGAATATCAATATCTACTTAACCACAGTTGGCTTAATAGTATTGATATCGGCGGCTATTATGCAAAAGCTAATAGTAAAACTCTATCAACTGTGACCTTCTGGCAAAATGGCGCACTCTACGACAACATTCGTCACATAGCTGGCGCCACCAGTGAAAATGTTAATTTTGGGATCGATACCCACCCATGGAAAACCGGACTTGTTAATTTTAATCTTGATTACGACAATGTGCACTTCAACCCGCTTTATGAAACTGCAGACAATAAATCCGGTATAGGCGGCGCCATCGCACTCCAACAACTTCTATCAAAAAAATTAAAGCTGCAACTTTCATCAAGCTTTCGCCAACCTTTTGACCAATATCAAGCCGGGCTTTTCTGGCTACCTAAAACTACACGTGGCACCAGATTAGAGTTAGGTTTAAATTACGCCCACGTAAATAACCATATCGATCTTCCGAACGAAAACCGTTATGGCATACAACTCACGTTTAGCTGGGGAAACAAGCAAAACACACAAATTGCCGACTATAATTTAACCCCAAACAATACCGAGAACTTAAAAACTTGGACCGATGCTCCAGTTGTACATATGCCAACTGTACTTGCTATGCGTGATCAGAAAATACAACTACACACAACCGCACACGGCCACAAGAAACAAATAAATGAAACCTTTCCTACTTCACAACCAATACCTAATCAACACCTGTACAGCGACGGCAAAGGTGATTACCGAGTAGACATAAAGAAACTTGGTGATTTTCAGCCTGATAATTTGATATATACAATAACCGCCGAAGGCGCCCCCCCCCTACAAGGCGCACACTTTGATTCCAACAATAAAGGAATATTAATTATCCCCAAGAATAATTTTGGAACATTTTATAGCACAGTAATACGCGCCTACAACGATACAGGGGCAACTGTAGAAGGTCTAACAGTAACCATAGACAAAACAGACGATCCCTGGGCAGAGCATATTTCCGATCAATGGGTTTCTACAGCTCAACAATACAATTTAGACACGCACACCTATTTTCACTATAGCCATGAAACACAACCCGACGCGCATAATTATTTAAAATACAGTCTTAACCCCGTTTCGACTCTCTTCAACATTACCGACAAAGACGCGCGAATCTCTGGAACCATTCCAAACGATGGTGCTAATTCACCATATAATATCTCAGTAAAAGCTGAAAAAATAATTAACGATACTGACTCTGGAATTAATACAACAACAACTTATAAGTTATATGTACTACCAACCGCATCGACAACAACCGGCGATTATTCACATGCAAAAAATAGCAGCTTTACTATTGATGCGAAAAACGACGGTAAATTCCAAGCTAACGGCGACCCGCAATTAACTTTCAGCTTAGATAACAACGCCCCAGATTGGCTCGCCATAGATCAAAACAGCGGCGCCATAACCGCCAAAGAAAATAGTAGTGACTACGGCGACTACACTTTCAACGTCATCGGCAATAAAACCACCGAAACAATTGGCACCAAACAAGCCAGCTGGCCAGCAACAATAAAAATAACGCCACTACCGGCAACGATTCCCAACCAATGGGCTGATGCTAACAATGTAAATCTAGATATAGCAAATGACTTTGCCGATCCAAATAAAAAATTAATTTACTCCATTAGCGATAAAGATAACTTATCAATAAACCAAGGAAAAATAACTGGCACATTAGCAAATCCAAACACAACCCCTGGACACACTGTAACCGTAACCGGGAAAATTTCGAGCGGCGAGAGCCAAGCTGCGCAGTTTATTATTTATGCAAACCCAGCTCTGGCGTCCAACGGCAAAAGTCTCATAGAATTACCAAACCAACAAATACCAACTATTCATGCAGCTACAGAAGGATTTAAAAATCACGGCAACAATGCGTGGTGGACCTATTCAATAGAGGGCATTCTACCCTCAAGCCTCACATTAAACCCTTCAACTGGCGATATAAACGGCTCAGCACCAACAGCAACCGGCAACTATTCATTCAACGTAAAAGCGGTAAAAACACCGCCCGGAGCAACATCAAAATCAATCACTTGGCCGGTAACAATAAAAATAGGCACTATATTAAATTGTCCGCATAACCCACCCGATCCAGAGGTACTTTACCTTCCTTTCACTAAAACAGCCGGCGGCATAACCTTTACATTTAACTCATCTGATCGTTATACGGCTGTTGACACTAAAAACTTTGATGGTACTTCACTGGAAACTAGCGGAAACAACAAAATTCTTATCTGCAAATATACTCATGGAACAGTAGCCCATCTAGCAGACATACTGGTAAAAACAGGAGCAATATTACCTAATGATACTCAAACATATGGAAGCTATGGCGTCATCTTTTTCAATTAACCAATGAGCAAAACATATGTTCCAGATAACATTCCCCAATATTAAGCAAAAAATTATCAACCCAGTGGGCCACTTATTGCGCTCAACAACACCATCGCTAATAGCGCGTAGTTGTGGTTATTTTATTCTTACAGAAACCATTACACTTCTTGCCAACCACTTTTCCGTAAGCTCAGACGTCATAAATAACATAATCAATACTCTTGGTGGAGGCTCTACCACTTTCGGCTGGATCGCATTAACCACACTAGAGCTAGCATTAAGTAGCGGTTTATCTATAAGTAGTTATGTAACCTCAAACCAAGCATTTAAAAAAACCATGTCAACAAATGCCTACGCTAATAATAGGCTTAAAAACTGGCTCTACAGTAGTCATGATTATTTGCGCCGAAGCATGATAACCGGAGGGCAATTCTCCATCTGCTGGTTACTAGCTAACAGTCGTTTCTGGATCGCTGACGCCAATCATATGCTCAACATATATAACAGCATAAGCTGGTATGGATGCGCCTCTATTACAATCTTAAGTTGTTTTATACCAGCCTTTATCACCACCTGGATCCACAAACAACTATGCAAAAGAGATTATTCACTACGTCAATCCGCCAATATCGGCGCCCTATCAACAAGCATCGTAACAAGCCTGCTATTTCTAACCATCTCTCCAGAACATGCGAATAATAACATTATGATCATCTCCGCAATTGCCATACCATTAACGCATTTAACTGGCGGAGCTCTAACCTTTTTCGCTAGCAAAACACGCACTAAAACACGCGGCTTCCTGTTGCAACACAGTCAAACTTTAACACACATAAAAAACAAAGTAGAACCGGGGCATCTAAAAATAATGCAACTATTAGGCAATCATTATCTACTAAAATCCACACAAACAATTGTTGAAACTCTGATGACCACCCTGGCTGGCTACCGTTTTGGCTTAACAGTTAGCGAAATCGGATACGTGAAAAACCCAGAACAAATTGAACCAATATATGAGGAATATAGACAACTACGCTGGCTTACGCTCATATCAATGCTGCTACTCTATTATGGTGGCAGAACTCATCTTGGCTATGGGGATCGACGCCCAGCCATAATTAGAGAATTAAACAATGAACAACTGCCATTAATAAACAGTGCTATCACGCAACAAACTGTGATTAACGTTCATGCAGACGAACCACCGCCAACAACAGATATTTACCACTCCTCAGATCCATAATAATCGCACCATCTCTCACAATCAGCAGAACAAAACAAAAACATTATTTATTTGAATTCATTAACAGCAAATGTATTTTCACACCCAACCCCACTCAGGGGCTTGCAACATCCCCTCTCACAGCCTCTGAACCCAAATTATTACGAAAAACAGCACTCCTGTCTTCCAAATAAGCTTGCGCCTGACGCACAAAGAACTGATTCTTATCAGTAAGCGACGAAACTGAAAAACCTACTTTTCCAGCATGCAACAATACCGTCTGCTTTGCTGCATACTCCAACAAACGATGATCAACCTTACTTAAAGATCCAGAACGAGAGTTAGAAAAAGGAATAATCAACTGTTTACTACCGTCTTTTCGTATTACCAAATAAAAATACAAATCTTTTCCTGCATTAAAAAGGGTTACACTCCTTTTTTTTGCACACACGGTAATCTTTAACACCCCGTGCCAATTAAAATCAAACTGCAAAGAAATTGCAAAATACAGCTTTGGATCCAGATTCTCTGTCATCAGAACATTCTCACCAACAATCAATTCCGATATGTTAGTATGCCGATGATAAAAATTATCAAGCCGAGTTAGCTCCTCACGCAATCTCTTGTCATACAAGCGTAAGTCAAAGATCATCACCATTTTACTCACAATCTCGCCATTGCGGCGACTTTCAATATACTTCTTTACCTCACTCCTTAAACACTTACCCAGCTGCATCACACCATTCTTTGTTTTGGGCTGTTCACCGTCTTTATGAATGCTAAGCGCCTCAAACACTGCAAATCTAGCCAAATAAAAATATAATAATTCCGTATTCACACCATCATCCATATAAGCATTTTTTACTAAACAAGCGTATGGATTTGAATCAAGCGCTATCAGCAATTCTGCCGCTTGTTTGCGCAACTCTTGAGCGTAGGTAAATGCAGCAGAACACTCTGTTAAGACAGCCATTTTGGTAACAACGTTAACCACTGCCATCATAAATCGCTCACACTCAACACCTAACAATCCCGACAATTTAGAATATAAGCTCTTTGCCGAACTATCATAGAAAGACAGAGCAAAAATAGAACCTATACGCATATTACGCTTATTAATATTTTCCAAGTTAAGCTTAGCTCTTGCCACAACCTTGTTATGACCAGCAAATGGAATCTCCAATAATCGCAATAGATCTTCAAGAGACCAACACGCCCCTTTTCGAGCAACAAGATTAAATTCTGCAACCTGCACAAATGAAACTGAAATATTGGAATCAAGAAGCAACATTGCTAACAACCGATTAAAAATTATCGTATCCACCTTACCAACCAACCTTTTATCCTTATCTACTTGCCCTTCTCCAACATACCCCTCACTATCCACTTGTAAATAACGTCCTTTACACGACCGCAAGTATTCGATAAATGCACGATGACCATCCAAGCTAGAAGTATTTTCCTCAAATTTTTGTAACTTTTCCAATACTTGAGCTCTTGCTAAATCAGAATTTTTCAATACATAAGCATCCGAGACAATCTCATAATACGAAATCAACTTCCGTATATCACCAAGAAAATGCTCCGGAAATTCAGTCAAATTAGTTAAAAACGATCGTTCAATCCTATTAATAGTAATATCAAATAATTGCAGTAACAAACCAGAGAATCTAGCCGAATAGACCGCATCTTCTCCTTGTCTGTCAAAATAATCTTGCAGAACAAATGGGAAACTGGCGTGCTGATTATTCCCGGAAATTTGCTGAAAAATTCTGACAAGACCATCATTTCTCTCTTGCATGTACAACGCACTATCATCACCATACATCCGCGCCAACTGCTCCGCAGCCCTCTGCCGCATGATCACTGGAGCCTTAAAGTCAGCTATTGAATCTAGTAACCTTGTGCGCACCACACGATAAACAGCCTCATCAAAACCACCAATCTTTGCTGAAATAGAAAATAAAGCATATAAAACTTCCGGTTCCTGTTCGAATTTTTTACATGCCACACCGCTATTTCTCAAAAATACACGCACACTATTTGCCATTATTTCTATCGACTCAATAGGGATATCTTCCGCAATAGATAGCTGCAATAAATGCCACGCCAGCTTCTTAACATTAGAAAAATCATAAGCAACACTCATCTGGTCACAATAATCACATAACTTTTGCAAATTAACAAAAGCAGCATAGGTTAAAATATCTTCCTCTATAGGTTGATCTCGAAACAGGTTACAAACACCAATCAATCCATCTAATAAACTACAATAATCCACCATTTTAACGCACTTACTCTTTAGGTGCTTTTGTAACCGAACTAAACGCACTGGATAATCTTCTTCGCTAGGTTTTTTGAACTGCTGCTCAAGAAACTTTTTTTCACTATTAAAAAGTTGACTCAATAAACTCCAAGCATCTTGTACCAACCCAACATTGATTCGTTGTAGCGCTAACTGAAACAATGCAACTACAGCATCCGACCGACCATCATCATTTTTATAAAGATAACCATGCTGTGATGCATTACTAGTTTTTTTCTCCGCATTAACATAAATTCGCGCCACCACATTGATAGCAGCAACTCTATCATACTCAACAACGTCTGATGCAATCGGGCTCTCGGGATGAAGAATCCATTGCATGAGTTTATATGCTATACGATCAGCATGCGCACACTCAATAGTTTGCGCATTTTCAACATAATATTCAGCCAATGCTTGATGGTTTGCAATAGAGGATTCAGAGACCAAATTATCCCAATATCTGGCCAAAACTTCATTAACACCAAACTTCTCATTTTTCCCATAATATTTAGCGATGGCCAATCGCGCCAATGCGTAAGAAGAGTCAGTAACCGAAACTAATGCATCCTTGCGCCGCTCTAGAAACATATCCGTAGCCTGACAAAACAACACCTCTTTAAAAATATCCCAATCCTTACTCGCAATTCTTTTCTCTAGATAATAGTAAACCAATCTAGCTATAGGATAATTTTGATCCCAAAATGCACTGATATTAAAGCGGCTAGAAAAATCATTCGCAACCTTAAGAATCCTATCAAAAATTGGAGCAACAAACTTCGAATACAGGCTATTATTATCAACGCCTTCGTCAAGCTCATCATCTCCAGCCCCATCCATTACCAACCCTTCATCTTCGTCTATAACCACCATAAAATGCTTAGGGAATATAATATCTGGTTGCAACAACAACAAATAGCAATCAGTAACTCGCTTCATATCAGAAATAGGAGAGTAATAACTCGACTTAATTGTACCATCTAGCAGGTTAATATACTCTAGAACGATAAGAGCACGACATTGGTAAAAAAAGTAATTCTTGTCACAAGGTAACGGCGGTAAAAGTAATTTAGTATCACTAATATCATAACAAGCTAAATATAATAGCGACAACTCGTCATCAGTAAGAATCACGTCTTGTAATAGAGCTAAAAGTTGTCGAATAATTTCTGGGCCGCTATTTTGCTGCTTAATATATCGACAAAGTTGAATTAATTCTATCTCAATACGCTTAACATCCTGACCGCTCTCCGCCTGTCGATAGTAGAGCAATGCTTGCCTATATGCCTTAACCGCCAGGAGGAAATACTCAATGCACCAAACGCCAATAAATCGGTCATCACTAACTAATAACTGCGCTTGCACATCAATATCACGGAGATCTTGAGCAAATTCCTCATACACCCGCCCAAGATCCTGGGCTGAAAACCTCTCTAGTGACACGCTGCCACCTAACAATGTACACGCTGGTACAAACTCAACATGGTATTTAATAAACTGCTGGAGATGGCAACAAACAACTGGCAAATGCATGCTTTTTCGCAAGTACTCATAACAACAAAAAATATGTAGCGGCTGCCTTAAAACACTCCTAATAGACCACAGAAACATTTGACCATCTAGTTTCTCCCAAATCTTTTCCACATCTCTTAGAGCATTACTAAATAACAATAAATTTCGCACTAAGAGATCGAGGCGCTCCTTACTCATCATTGAGTAATCCACCATTCCCAACAATAGAAACTTCTCATCAACATTCTGAATCAATCTTGACAATTTTGGTTCGTACCAAGCAATTACTGCAGCAAAAGTATGCTCAACGAACGACATTTGAGCATTATCAAATACATGCTCACCTACAAGAATATTTAGTTCAGCAAGCTGATCTATTGCTCTCTCATCTCCTATATATACCAAATCTGTTAACAAAGAAGAAACAAGCTCGGTATTATCTAATTTCTCAAGATACTCTACTAACCGTTGCCGCAATATAACAGTTAAATCAGAATCGAATGGAGATAAAACTACTACAACGTGCATAAGAAACTTCAAAATACACTCAATATTTAACTGCTCGCCATGAGTCTCTATTACCTTGCCAACCGTAGCAATTAAACCACAGTACTCATATTCGGCGTCATATAAAGCGCAAGAGCTATCACCAAAATAAAATCTAGCGGAAGCAGAACAAACGCTATAGAAGATTTGCACTAGATCCGCAATAAATTTATCTTTATTTTGCATCCTCAACCATTAAAGTAATGTACAGCAACAACCGGTCTTAGCAACATCAGCTACTACATCATGTGCACTAGGATCATCTTGTATCTGTCCCAACTTACCACCTTTTCCAGAAAGCAAAAGACTTTTTTCATCGGGCTTTCCAAGATGCCAATTATGGCCATTCTCTATTTTAGCATCAGCATCTGGCCCAACACGAACCCACTCCTTACTACCATCACCCGCTCCGGATCCAGACACAAAAAACCCAACATTTTTCCCATGTACAAACAACCCCCCTCTTTCCGGAGAGCCTACATTCTTCTTTTGGGGCGCAGGCGATTGGTTACTCTGAACCAGCATATCACGAGCACGCCGCTCTGCTGCTTGTTGACGAAGAATCTCATCCTGGCGGCGCAACAACTCCGCATCTTCCCGTTGCTTGCGCTCTAGCTCTTGGAAGCGCCGCATCTCGTCCTCATCAAAAGCGCCTTTATCAGCACCATCTGTTACCGTTGAAGAAACATACCCTCTTACTAGCGCTGGATCCATTCTGTTTCTAGACAACAAGACTTTATATCCTTTTTCCAAATACTTTAAAATATCGAAAACAACCTGCTGATCCTCATTAAGTACTGCTTTAGTTGTTTGAATTTCAACCTGCATCAGATTATGAGCATACAAATAATCAGCAATATCCATTTTCAGCTTAAAAAACACATTATCCTCGCCCAGTAGTGACTGCCACTTTACCGCCAATTTCTGAGCAATAGATGCTTTAAAAACCATACACACAAAATAAGCATACAAATGTCCTTGCGCGTCGTCACGAGAAAATCCCCGCATCATCTCTTCTATGCCTTCAATAACTTTTAGCGGAGTAACTTTGTTCTGAACCGACAATAATTCGCTACTGCTAACCCACTCCACCTCAAAATCTTGATGAACCACACTTAGAGTATCGATAAACCGACACAGATCTTCCTTATTCAAAACACCGCAGCTCCTCAAAGAGGCGCTAATATTCTCTTTAACAAATACACTATTAGCATATTCCCGAAATAACTCAATTATGACTCCTAATTTGGTTAACACATTACCCGCTAACCATTCACCCAATTCTATATTGTCATCTATACTATTGATCATACTACACACCCTCTCATCATTATACCGGACCACCAAACCAATCTATTCCTCCCGACACCTTCGTCTCCTTCTTTGTTGTCTTCAACAACTTATCTAGGCTTTTGATTTCTATATCCAACCTAGTTTTTTTACTTGCTGACAAAACTCGAGAATATTCACCTTCCAGCATGATTCTCAAAGCCCTCAGATATAAATTAAGCTGCTCATTCCAACCATGCTCCACATCACCACCAATTGATTTACCTACACGAGCTGCTGCGTTGTTCCGAAACGCATTAAACTCCTTTTTCTCAGCAATTATATGATCACTAAACCGTAATGAACGAGATAATTGTTTCCCACCGTTTTGCTGAAGGCCGCTCTCACCAATCTTCATGCCAGCAAGCTGATCAAAACAGCTTTTACTCAATGCACTAAATAAGGAATAAACATCATTCAAAATATCTCCCAACTTTTCAATAACACGCCATTTTTTCAGACAGGTCAATTCAGCATAGGTAGTAACTTCAATTGGGTTTTCTCGCGAAGGATTGATACTCCGCAATAAATCGTTCACAAAGTGTCGATATGAGGTATCCAGTTTATTTACCGCATTAGCTAATGCAAGCAGTAAATCTCGATAATGTGATACAGATGATGTCGTACGCATTTTTTCCTGAATATCAGCAAAAACACTCTCCACTTGCTCCTTCTCACTTGTGCTCCTCGAATTCTGAAGCGGCTCAGCTTGAGCGGAGCGCTCATCCTTACCCCTTCTTTTACCTTTTCCTTTCCCTTGAAATCTAGCACGCGCACCAGCAAACATTGATTGCTCTTTAACACTAGCGGCTTTTTCCTGCACAATTTCACTCTTTAACCGCCCTGATTCGTCTAACTCAAATGTCTTAATATCTGCTAACTGCTCAGCAGATAAATAGCACACTCTTACTTGATCGCTGTGCTCTCTGATCCTTTCTACATGACAATATTTTCTAACAAGCTCATATGATATCGGCGCATCACGTTCATGTTTTTCACCAAGCATCACCTTACGATAGGAAATAAATCTATTTATCGCCGTCATCTCCTCCAGCCCACCATTCCAATCTATTCCACTTTTATCATGCGTTAATTTGATTGTCAGCACAGACTCCGTTAATGAAAGCTTCAATTTACTAGGGAATTTACCCCCTTGACTATCTGTTTTATATTGCACTGTGATTCGCGCGCCATCCATCCCCTGTGCTGTCAACTGCTGATCAAACCTTCTCTGCTCATCTACAGTTCTCTGTAGACCATAATATTTATGAAGAAGAGCCCTCGTCAGATCAAACCGCCCACGCATAATAACACCACCTAGCTCTCCGTTATGATTGCATCGCGACAACAAAAATAACAAAGCATTTAACTCTGAAAATAAACTGAACTCGTCAACATTCCTTGGCTTCGCGACAAAGAAATTTGCCATAAGCCCCCCATCCGCGCCCGCATTCACTCCTTGAGTATCAACAACATCCCGTTTAACTACAAAATCATCAACGCGTAACTGTTTCTGCATTACGAAATACTGCAATACCAAAACTTTATCTAGCAATGTATCTGATAACTCAAACAAAAAATCCTTAAATGATTTCTCTACTTTTTTTTCTGACGGACCCTTCCGCTTACCCTTCTTTTTATCTGCAACCGCGTTACCCTTACCGCTTTCGCGAACGATTCTTGGTTTGGTTAATACCTGACAACTATAACTACCCTCGCCTTCATTGGCTAATGCTTGCTCAAGCAGCGTTAACGCTCCCGCCTTAGAATGTGCTGCTTCCAGAACCCGGGTAAACTCACGACGCTTGTCTAATAACTCTTTTGTTTCATTCCACCCTTTAGGATCTGCAAGCTGATTCAACTGCGCTCCCTTTTCTCGAGCCACACGATAGCTACTAATAAAATCGTATAAAAGCTGCAAATCTGCGAAAAACTCTCCCTCCGCTATAATTTTGTCCTTCTTTACATGGGCACCCAACAATTGCTGCAATTCTAGTAACATCCTCTTAGAACAATCAAAAACTCTCTCTTGTAATACGGAATCATCTACAGCTTCATATGACCATGTATCAGTTACAAATCGCGGCTTCGCTGCTAACTGCACACCACACAAATATCCATCAATTAGCAAAACAATTTTGCTTCTTAGAGAGCTAACAGATACGCTATGAAACTCCCCCTCTAAGACCATCTTCCTTATTGAGTCTAGAAAAACACCGCAAACTATGTCAGCAATCTTACGAGCGGGCTCACTTTCACGTGCTGGAAATAACGCACTACTTTTGGGAGTTTGTTCTTGCCGAGCAGAACTATCAACCACATCACCACAACCTCTTCTAATCCTCTCATGATCAATTATTGCCTCTAGCCCAGCATCACCAAAACTATCATCAAAACCATCGTCAGAAAAACCCATCATAAATCTCCATTAATACAACCGATACAATAAATTTAGCAACCTATTTTGGCTACCATCGGCAAATAATCACGGCAATGAAAATGCGTAAAGTTACACGACATAACCGCAATTTCTTATAAGTTTGTTATTAGCCTCTCTTACCTACCCAGACACAACATATCATCAAAAAATAATCAGCATAGAAATTAGCATACACTAACGCCTAACTGCTGCAATAAATCCATAGGAAAACACAAAATACAACGCTGTAAGATTTATAATTCCTCACAACTCCTTGTCTCGTCTTTGAGAATAATTCGATGAACCTTGATCGAACCGCCATATTAACCAACTTTGCATAAATTGGCCAGTTATCGTAATAGCTTTTTCGTAAAGCTACGCGAACATATTGAACCTAAAAGAAAAAAATAATAATTACAAAATGCCATTCCCAGAATCACCCAATTAAAAACACCGTCATTCCTCAACCTAACCAATGCACCGTCATTCCTCAACTTAACCAATGCACCGTCATTCCGCGGCTTGACCGCGGAATCCATATATTAACATCATCCTTTTTTTATAAGCCTCAAACCAAACACACAATAACGTAATTATTTGTTTATACAGAAAAAAACATGAAGAAAATATTATAATGGCAGTTTCCTACCCTCAGGCAAAATCACCCCCAGCGAGATCACCATCTTCAATGCCTCATCAACACTAATATCAAGCTCAACCGCGTCTTTCTTCGAAATCATCATTAAAAAACCAGAAGTGGGATTGGGCGTCGTCGGCACAAAAATCGTCAGCATCTCTTCTTGCGTATGCTGCTGCACTCTTTCGAAACCAACGCTGGTCTGAAAAGCAATGCTCCACAAACCTTTGCGCGGATACTCGATCAATAACACTTTGCGAAACGACATATCGCCAGAATTAAAAACCGTAATTAATACTTTTTTTATTCCCATATAAATTGAACGCACCAATGGAATACGTTTTAAAATTGACTCCCAAAAATGCAACAATTTCTTACCAAAAAAATTGGTAACCAACAAACCAACAAAAAATACTAAAATAACTGTTAGCAACAGACCCAAGCCAGGAACATGAAATCCCAACAGTGCATCGGGGCGATACGCTTGCGGAATCAGCATTAAAATCTGATCGAAGAAATTAACAAAAAAACGTAGTAATAATAAAGTTACCCAAACTGGAACTAAGACTATAAGGCCCGCAATAAAATACCGTTTAAACATAGCAACTCCCTCTTTAAAATAATTTATTTATCAGTCTCGCCTTTGCACTCTTTTTTCGCCGGACAACAGGCACACTGCCCGCCATCATTTTTATGAGCATCGCTCTTAGCTGTCGGCTTACCCTTATTCTTGAAATCAGTCTCGTACCAACCACTACCTTTTAACTGAAAACCGGCCGCTGACACCAATTTTTTCAACGCGGACTTTCCGCACTGCGGACATTTAGTTAATGGCTCATCACTCATTTTTTGTAGCTGCTCAAAGCGATGACCGCACTTCTGACACTCATACTCATAGATTGGCATAAAAACACTCCTCAACGAATTCTGGCTATAAAAACACGGTATTGCGGACAAATCAATATACAACTATCTTCTTTGCTTGAATCAACTATACATCAGCAAGTCAGTATCTTGTATTTGTATATACAATAGTGTAATGTCATAAATTATATATGGGACAAAAGTAAAGCCTCTGCGAATTTGTACAAACACCATGTCAGCTTTGACATGGCCAAGCAAGTTTTCACCGATCCACACTCCCTAAGTTGGCACGATAGCCGCTTTGCGTATTTTGAACAAAGATGGATTACTTTTGGAGCAGTTGATAATATGACAATCATTGTTGTCGCTCACAGATATGAGGAAGAAGAAAATGATGAAGAGACAATCCGCATCATCTCAGCCAGAAGAGCAAACAAAAAAGAACGGGAAAGATACTTCCAGTATAAAAAACGACACAAACCAAGAAGCTGAATTTATGAAACAAATATTAAATGGCGACATTGATTACTCAGATATTCCAGAACTCGATTTTGACGATCTGGGAAAACCAACTGTGGGCAAATTCTATCGACCAATAAAAAAGCAAATATCCATACGAATCGATGCGGATACACTTGACTGGTTTAAGCAACAACCCGGAAAATATCAACAGTTAATTAATGCCGCTTGCCGTTTATACATGACGGCAAAAAAAATACAACATACAAAAAAAAGCAAAAGAGGATAACACATGCGCACAAGTCAATATCTATTAGCAACACTAAAAGAAGATCCAACCGATGCTGAGGTTGTAAGCCATAAATTAATGCTACGCGCCGGCATGATCCGCAGAAACGCTGCGGGGATCTATACCTGGTTACCGCTAGGTTTAAAAGTTCTGCAAAACGTTACTAATGTCGTGCGCGAGGAGATGAACAGAGCTGACGCGCTTGAGATATTGATGCCTGCTATTCAAGCCGCAGAGCTCTGGGAAGAGAGCGGCCGTTGGCAACAATACGGACCCGAGTTACTGCGCATTACAGATCGCCATAAACGTGAATTTTGTTTTGGGCCAACGCATGAAGAGGTTATCACTGACCTAGTACGTCGTGAAATTCGTAGTTATAAACAACTACCGCTCACCCTTTATCAAATCCAAACAAAATTCCGCGATGAAATTCGCCCACGTTTCGGCGTGATGCGTGCACGTGAATTTTTAATGAAAGATGCTTACTCATTTCATACTGATCAAGAATCGCTAAATACAACTTACGAAAAAATGCGCCAGGTTTATTGCAATATTTTCGAACGTTTAGGTTTAGAGTTTCGCATGGTTATCGCTGACTCTGGGAATATTGGCGGTCAAGTTTCGCATGAGTTTCATGTCTTAGCCGAAACCGGTGAGGATCAGATCGCCTATAGTGACGATAGCGATTACGCCATTAATGTCGAAATGTTACCTGACGCCAAAGAGGGAGATCCAAGTCCTGACGGTAAGGGTAAACTACATTTCTTGCGCGGCATTGAAGTCGGCCATATTTTTCAATTAGGCGATAAATATAGCAAATCTATGAACGCAACCGTATTAGATGGTAGTGGCAACTCAACCGCTTTACAGATGGGCTGTTATGGTATCGGTGTCTCGCGTATTGTTGCCGCGGCAATTGAACAAAATCATGACCAATATGGCATCATCTGGCCTGAGATCATGGCCCCATTTAAAGTCGCAATTCTACCGATGAATATGCATAAATCTTATCGCGTTAAGGAACTCGCTGAGAAACTCTATACCGAACTACAAGCAAAAGGCATTGAGGTATTACTAGATGATCGCAAGGAACGTGCTGGAGTTTTATTTGCAGACATGGAATTAATTGGCATCCCACACCAAATAATTATCGGCGAACGCGGCATTGATAATGGTACTGTTGAATATAAACTGCGCAGTGAAAAAGAAAAACAAAATATTAGCATCGAAGAGATTGTCGCGAAAATTACAGCTGCTATGTAACTACGAAATCAGTTTAATGTCATAACGTCATTCCGCGACTTGTCTACAAAGCGTCATTGTGTAACCTGTCTACGAAGCGTCATTCCGCGGCTTGACCGCGGAATCCATACGAATTCTCACATACTACACACAACGTTAATTCCTGGATCCCGTGTCAAGCACGGGATGACAAGTGTAGCGACAAACGGGATGACAGATGCACCAGCAAACAGGATAACAGGTGTAGCAGCAAACGGAATTACATATGCGCTATCAAACCAAATGACATGTGCTCCATCAATAAATCCTAACAACACTCGGAACTTTGGCCTTAACCCTACTACTAGTTATTACCTGCGGCATACCTATATGTTCATGCGCGAGTTGCAATGCATCATTTTTATTAAGCGTATATTTTTGTAACTGCGCATACTTAACAATTGCTTGTAGCGATGTTACATATAGATCAGCGTCAGCCTTGCGATCCTCATACAACGGCATATGCGCCTCAAGCAAGAACTTATTTTTTAAACGTGCAACTTTAAACGGCTGATCGACAATATTAATTAACGTGCCTTTACTTACCATATGAAACAATTTTTTAATATCACTCGGATACATACGAATACAGCCAGCACTACTGCGACGCCCAATACCAACCGGATCATCGGTCCCATGAATTAAATAAGCTGGATTCGATAAACGCAAAGCATAATCACCCATGGGATTATTAGGGCCAGACTGAATTACCTTAACTACTTTCGCGCCATGCGCCTTACGATATCTTTGAATCGACTTCGGTACCAACCAAACTGGATGGCGAATTTTCTGCATAATAGTAAATTTTCCAGTCGGGGTCTTCCATCCCTCCTTACCAATACCGATTGGAAAAGTAAAAACACGTCGCATCTTTTTCGAATAATAATAAAGCCGCATTTCAGCGAGATTAATCACTATATTATTTTTCTTATAACTTAACTCTTTAGGAATAATATAGCGCGTCGGAATAATTAAATATGTACCCGTAACTGGATTATCAGGATCAACGCCATGATTCGCTTCATACAAACCGTAATAACCAATATCAAAACGCTGACCAATTGAAGAATAATCATCACTCGCACGCAGATAAGCACTCTGTACCTTACCAACAACACGCCCCTGCTTCGACACAGCAAAATTCAAAGCCACAGCATTAACAGTAAACAAGATAATAATTAATAACAACCAACGATACATGCAATAATCAACCCAAAAAATTAAATTAAACCGTAGAGACGCCCAACCTGGGCGTCTAATACATCATGAAAGACGCTCAGGTTGAGCGTCTCTACTCACATCAAAAACCCGCTGTAACTCCGCACTAACCAATGCCCCAAATACAACCACCAACCAAGATATATATAACCAAGCTAAAAATATCGGAATCGTCGCCAATGCACCATAAAGCAGTTTATAAGTAGGAAAGTGCGTAATATAGAGCGCAAACCCAAACTTCGCCAACTGAAACAACAGTGCCCCAACTAGTGCCCCAATAGCAGCATAACGGAATTTCACCTTGGTATGCGGAATAGCCACATATAATAAGAAAAATGCCAAGAATGTAAACAAATATGGAGAAACAACCAACAAGAAAGTCTTAAGCCCTAAAAATGAAACCGTCGCGCTTACTATTTGCAACTTTAAAAAATCCGCACTAACCGCCAAACCAACACCAATTAAAATTGGTGTTAAAGTCAAAACCGCCCAGTAAGTTAAAAACGCCTGAATCGCATTACGTCTTTTCTCCACTTTCCAAATATGATTAAACGCCTGCTCCATAGAAAATATCATCAACACACCCATAACCAATAGAAATAACATTCCAGGAACCGTTAACTTACTAGTCTGTTGCATAAAGGTGTTAATATGCTGCTCAATTACTGAAGCAGAAGAGGCAACAAAATTACTAAAAACCATACTTTGCAGTTTTGCGCCCAAACCCTTAAACACGGGGAAAGCCGACAACACCGAAAGACTAAGAGTCAACAACGGCACTAAAGACAACAAAGTCACATAAGCTAAACCCGCTGCTTGCAACGTACAACCCTCACGAGAAAAGCGACTTACCAACCCAAGACAAAAACTCCAAATCCTCTTTAGCATCCTACTCTCCTGCAAAAAGAAGCAAATATAGCACATTCCCTAAATCTCGCCCATCCTTCTAATTAAATATCCAATGCAACTATCACAGCAAATATCTGGCTCAACAACCGCATCATTCTGCGGCTTGACCGCGAAATCCACACAACCATACGCCTCCTAGATTCCATGGATTCTCCGGTCAAGCCGCAGAATGACTGAGCGAATTCGAGGATGACCGAGTGAATTTATAGATGTCTCAACTAGATTAAATGTCTCAGCTAGATGTTTAGCTCTTTTTCCGCGATAATGGCCCCAATGGATAACACACTAATAATTCGTCTAAAAGCTAACAAGAAAGTGGATTGGGCACTGCAACAAGGCGATAAACCTTTTACTATCAACCTCGATAATGAGCTTGCCGATATTCCGAAACCCTCGACCGAAACTCTTATCATCGCTACGATCCCAGCAGAAGACGTAACAATAATTGATACCAACATTCCCAAGAGCTCATACGCAAAGCAGTTGCAAGCCGCTCCCTTTGCGATGGAAAATTTATTAGCTACGAATATTACCGACATGCATTTTGCACTTGGAACACGCAATAATGATGGAACCCTGCCTGTCGCGTGCATCACTCAAAAAAAGATGCAACACTGGCTCGACCAACTTGCGACGGCAAGCTTCATCCCCCATATTCTCATTCCAGAAACTCTCCTCCTACCTATGACCACTGCGGGCTGGAGCATCTTCACGGAAAACCAACTAGCATTAGTCCGCACCGGTAAGACAGCGGGCTTCACCGTCGATACAGACAACCTATCCGAACTATTAGCAATCAATAATGAAATCCCAGCAACAAAACCTACAGTGACTACGAACTTCCTCTCTTATGTCACTGCAAAATTACAACTACCAGGGATCAACCTTTTACAAAACCGATATAAAACCCAACAACTACAAACAAAACTACATCGTAATTGGCGCTTAGCTATTATTTGCGCTATTGGCTGGCTTGCAATTCTACTGATCGGCCATGGAATCGAATTAGGCTATTTTAAATTCGAACAACAACAGCTGCACAAACAAGTAATTCATTTATATAAACGTGTCTTTCCAACTGCAGCTAATATGGAAGATCCACACAGTGATCTTCAAGCAGAATTACGCCGCTATCAGGGCACAACCAGCAGCAATCCTTTTTTAACAGCAGTTTCAAAAACCGGGAAAATAATTAACAAACTAGCATTTATAAATTTAAATGCCTTAACCTGGCAAGAGAAACGCCTACAAATAAAAGTAACTTGCGCAACGTTTGCGGAACTTGATCAGTTTACACAACAATTAACAACAGAGGGATTAAAGGTAACGCGTAATAGCGCAACCACGGAAGATAAAATAATTACTGCAACACTAACTATATCATAATGAATAAAATACAAAGCAATATAAAAAAATGGTGGCATACGTTAGCCGCCCGCGAACAAAAAATAGTCACTACCGGCGGCACTATTGCAATAATATTGATTATTTACACCCTAATCTGGCAGCCATTCTCTAGCGCGGTCAACAACGCCAAGAAAGATGTAATTAATAAACGCAACCTTGTCACCTGGATGCAACACGCAACTGCACGCATAACCGCCTTACGCGCTAACGGCAACATGCGCCAAAATATTAGTAATACATCGCTACTAACATTTGTCGACAATTCACTACGCAGCAATAATTTAAATCGCTATGTTACGCAAATAAAACAAGCTGATAATAGTAAAGTAGCACTTAACTTTAATAGCGCCCCCTTTGATGAACTAATATCTTGGTTAACAAAAATCTGGCAACAAGACGGAATAAATACAACAAACGCGACTTTTCAAAAAACGGATAATCAAGGGCTAGTAAAAGTGTCGTTAATATTATCAAAATAAACGCCTCGCCAATGACATCTTTCTCAAAGCATTAAAATACTCAGCACTACACAGCAAATCCAAACATTAAGATCCAATGATCTCCTACAAATAATCAGTATAATAATTTACTAGTGTCGCCTTAATCACAGGATCTATAACTCTATAATCTTTCTCAGGCATTCTTTCTATCAAATCTTGCGCACTCAACACACTTAGCGCATGAACAATCGTCGGACTAGTCAATCCCACTTTAGTCTGCGCATCTTTACCAGTAAGAGCATTTTTATATCCTGTTGCAAGAAGAATTAGTACCTTTAATTGACCAGGACTTAATTCTGATAAAGCTAACTTAGTTCTTTTTACTAACTCTGCCACATAACCATCCCAAGCACACTGTATTGTATCAACTGACAAAAGCTTCTTCTCGAACGCACAATATTGCCATAAATAACCACAAAAGCCATAAGTCGCTTCAGGATGACACTCCGTTAACTCTAATATTCGCAGCAAAACATTATCATCTGGCACCTTAGCCCATGTTTGCTTAGCGATCGCTCTTAAATATGTCAAATAGATCTCCGAAGACAATCTTTGCAATGTAATCCATTGACACAGAGAATACAGAGGCCGAGTTCTACTACCAAAAATATCTTCCAATATCCGTCTATTGCTTCCAGAAAAAATAAACACTAAATATTTTGACGTTTGTGCAAAATGACGAATAGCACCTTCAATCGCGCTTCCTGCACTAATCTTACCAATCTCTTGAAATTCATCGATAAATATAACTGCACGCTGCTCTTTTATTGATAAAATATGCTCTAAAGCGTTGAACGCATCTAAAAGGTTCGCAGCAATATCATCATGCGCTTCGGGCTTTATTTCAAGCGTGACGCCTTTAAAACCTACAGTCCATTTCTTTCGTGCCTTCCTAAAATAATCAACCAACGTCATCATCCACTGCTCAGGTTTATCAGAAAAGACTTGAATCAAGCTTTCAATTCCGCTTAAAACCCTATTCTCAATCGCCTTGCCATCGATAGCCAAAAACAGATCTATCTCAGCAAAAGAAATGTTTGCCAGTCCAATAGCATGCTTAATCAAGCTGGTTTTACCATACCGTCTAGGTGCAATTAGCAACGTATGTCTACCGGAATTAATATTATCGATTAACTTCTGGGTTTCTTTTTCTCTACCCAAAAATGAACTGCCGGTTGCAATCCCCTGAGGAAAATATTGTTCAAAACTCATCGCACGCTCCATACTAGCATCCTGAAGACATTGTACTAGAAGACCATCTAGTAGTAAACCGTCTAGCAGAGCTCCTTCTGGCACGAAGCACTATGGACCCAACACAAACAAAAACCCCGCGAAAAGCGGGGTTCAGGGCTAAAATAAAAACATCAAAAGGTCAATGTCCTTTTTGAATCTCACGCTGTACAACACGTAGAGATTTCACCCAAGGCTTACGATACTTGATGCCCACGGGAAGTCTATGCAGCGCCTTTACTGCAGCAGCGATGGTTCTGTAATTACCATTAACCACAACATACCAACCAACACCATTATGCCTGGTATTATAAATAGCAGCGCGTGTTAGACGATAGTGATGTACAAAATTAATCACATCATGTGGTGAAACACTACCCAACAATTGAATCGTATAACTACTACTCGGCAGTTTTAATAAAGCTTGTTCAGCCAGGGAGTGTGGCTTGCGCACTGCTGTTTTTGTCACCGGACGCGCAACATACTTGTGTGGCGGCAACTTAACAACCTTACGCTTAGTCGTAACTATTTTATGCACAGCTTTCGGCTTAGTTCCATAAACCTTTATCGGTTGCGGTGTAGACACGACGGGTTTTTTCTTAGGCTGATTAATCATCTTCAGCGCCTTAATCGCTATCGGCTGACCTTGTGCTGCAGCTTTTGCAATCCAATATTTACCTAGCTTATAATCTTGCGGAACACCCTTACCATAATAGAACATATAACCCATCGCATATTGCGCATCAGGATCACCCTCTTTAGCAGCTCGACTTACATGCACATAAGAAAGATCATAACGATGAGCGATATAAGCCTGCCTGCCTCGCATCATCTCTTGAGCAGTTGTGGGTGTACAAGCACTTAAAAGCAAAGCTACCGAAACGATAGCAAAAACACCTGTTAAACTTCGTATTTTCAACATCCAACTATCCTCCTAAAATAGATCTTGTGGCCCGGGCGCTAACTGCAATTTTGGTCGCAGGATGGGCAACGTTTCCAATTTGCCATTATGCCGTAAAATAACTCGCTCGGGTAAGATTTTATCAATCTTTGCACCACCTGGAACCGTATCACCAATACCATATAAACTGCCGCTACCACTGCCAACACTAATCAAAGCCTGTGACTCACCTTCTCCAGCAACAAACACACCTTGCAGCGTCAAATCCAACTGCGTCGTGGGCAACTGAGCATCTTCATAACTACCAAAAAGGTGCCAACTAGCAATTGGCGGAATCTTTTCGATAAACACATGCTCGCTTTTTAAAGACACGTGTACACTATCGAAACTAACAAATAGCATACGGCCCAAGCTAATAACACTAAAAAGCGCCAACAGAATAAACAACGCCGCTAACGCTAGAGGCAAACGACGATCCTGCATAATATTTTGTATGTCAGTTAAATTACGCAACATTTTTCTTATCACACAAAGCACAAAGCTCCACACAACCCTCTTCGCGCTTACCTGGCATTAAAAAACGCGACCCAATTGAGGTATTCAATGCATTAGGAAATGCCATCCAAGGCTCAGCACAGAAAAAAGGCTTAGCGGGCATAGTATATAACTGCAAATAAGAGAACGGATTAACATCGCGCGCACCTCGGCTCTTTAAATGCAAATTAAACCCATCAGAAAAACTTAACGTCGCAACATTATCTTTTTCAACCTGCAATAATTGTTCATTAATATGCGCGGCAGTAATACTCACTGGCAAATCGAACATCTTTTTCTCACCACACAGATCCGTTAACTGCTCGTTATAACGAAACAGCCGCACCGGCTTAAAATCTAACATTACAGCATCTTTACCAGTGCCAGGTTCAGGCGTTAAAAAGTAGGGATGAAAACCAGCATAATAAACTAACGGTTTCTTATCTGTATTAATATAAGTCTGCTTACATGTTAAAACACCATTACAGACCGTATATTTCAAACGCACAGTAAAACAAAAAGGATACATCGCCAAAGTATCTTTATTTTCTTTTAATTCCATAACTAAAGTGTCAGGCTTATCAACATCAACTACCTGCCAAGGCATCTGCCAAGAAAAACCATGAATTGGTAAATTATAAATATTACCGTCATAAAGATAATCGCCAGAAATACCTCTGCGCTCTAAGCGCCCACAAACAGGAAATAGAAATGGCCAACCACCAGGTAAATCAGCTAATTTTTTATCCCAAAAATTATCATGCAGAAATAAAATTTCGCGTTCCTCATCACCAAAAGGCATAATAATTGAACAGCCAACACCACCTTTCTCCGGCACAAAAGAGGCGCGCGTTTTACCATCTGTTGACGCGATAGTATAAATTTCAAAACCATTTTTTGTAGTTATCTCAGCCATATCCCTTACCCTCAATTAATACAAATCATAACTATTCACCATCCCCATCATATCCCATACTCACATCTGTCATCCCGTACTTGATACGGGATCCAGAAGCACACACAGTATACAACGCTCTAAACGCACCAGAAATCCTGCGGACAAGACGCAAAATAGTGCTAAAAATTACCTCTAATCTTTATCCCCAGCCAAATCCCCAGCCAATTTTTTCAACGCCGCGCCGATTTCCATCGGAATTGGGAAGACAATAGTAGAACTTTTATCACCGGCAATATCAATCAGCGTTTGTAAATAACGCAGCTGTAGCGCCTGTGGCTGCTTAGCCAACACTTCTGCCGCTTTCAATAAGTTATCAGCTGCCTGAAACTCACCCTCGGCATGAATAACCTTCGCCCGTCGCTCACGCTCAGCTTCAGCTTGCTTGGCAATAGCACGCACCATGCTCTCGTTCAAGTCGACATGCTTAATCTCAACATTCATTACTTTAATGCCCCAGGCATCGGTATGCTCATCAAGAATTTTCTGCAGATCAGCATTAAGTTTATCACGCGCTGAAAGCATCTCATCAAGATCATGCTGACCTAAAACCGAACGCAGGGTTGTCTGTGCTAATTGACTCGTGGCTTCGTAATAATCTTCTACCTGAATAATAGCCCGCTCAGGATCGATAACGCGAAAATAAACTACCGCATTCACCCGCACGGAAACGTTATCTTTAGAAATAACATCCTGGGAAGGCACATCCATAACCACAGTTCGAAGCTGTACCCGCACCATCTGTTGAATGATCGGCACTAAAATGACTAACCCCGGGCCCTTTACCTTCCAAAACCGTCCTAAAGAAAAAACCACTCCACGCTCATACTCTTTTAATACCCGCAGCGCAGAAAATAAAAAAATCACCACTAAGGCAATAACAATATAAATTGCAAAATCAGTCATGTCTTAACTCCTCAATTGGTTCAACATATAAAATCAAATCTTCAACCCGTACTATTCTAACTTTCTGTCCGGAAAACAGTTCATGCTGCGAACTTATCTGCCAAACTTCGCCACGAAACTTAATGGTTTTTGCTCCGTCTTTGGCAATATTAACCTGCCCAACTTTACCAACTAAATCTTCACGCCCACTAACTACTGGTTTACGATGCGCCTTTATACCAAGTCTAATTATCACAAAAAGAAACGCCCCAACCGCTAAACCAACAATAACAATAAGCGGCAAAGCCACAGCAAAACCATATTGCGCGACATCAAAGAAAATAACTAATCCAAACATAAACGCGATAAAACCAGCAATCCCTAAAACACCAAAACTAAAAACAAATAACTCGGCAATCATAAAAAGAATCCCGAAAAATATCAGTAACAACGCCAAATGATTTGCAACAAAAAATTCCATAATAAGTTACCTCACTGTCATCCCATCAATCTAAGAGCACGTCATCCCGCGGCTTGACCGCGGGATCCAGAAACCTATACAACATATAACAAAAAATGCCAAACCCACGCATAAATACATGAGTCTGACACTCTTAAAAGAAATCCTCTTAATTACTCTTACCAAACCCACGACAAAAGAGATTGTAAATCCAAGCAACCAAAATACCACCAACACAAGCATCAACAAATCCCCACGCTGCACCAATCAAAGCTCCAGTCATAGTCGCCCCATAACCAACATAGATTGTTCCAATCCCCTTAACAAACCCCAAACCATAACCACCAACAAACTCCCCAACGGTCGCCATGGTAAACAACGCCACCGCCCATAACAGGCCAAGCGCCAACCCAAAGCTTAACGGATGCAAAGTTCCATACTTATATTTACTCATTATTATTCTCCTACGAACAGTTGATAAAGAAACCCAGCGACAATGCTGATCACAAACAGATCAACAAACGCCCAAACAGCACCAATAACACTTCCAAACCAAGAAGCGCTATAACCATAATAGATAGTGGCCCACAGCTTTACCATCGGCAACCCATGGCCAGATAGCATAGCCATAACCCCAAGAAAAAAGATAATCAGAGCCCAAGTGATCCCTAAAGCCAACCCCAAACTAAGCAGCCGCCGCCCTTTACTCATCGCTCCCTCCAGATAACCAAGATATGAACGGACAGCTTATTACAATCACCAAAGGCTGTCAAAACAACCCATCAATAGACACCAGCAAGTCATACAAACATCCCTACGACATCACCGCGGCATCCAAAAATTTAAACACTTAATGCAATTCAATAATAAAAATAATTATGATAAACTGTTGCCATCAAACGGATATATGAGGAAAATAATTATGGCAGCCGCATACGGAGAAGTAACAAGCATTTTATACAGCCTAGAGAGTAGGTTTTTCTCCCATGCGCCACAAATCCTCAACCCCCTACTTGCCATCCCTGCTGCTTATGAGATAAAGGCCCTACTTCCAAGGATATTGGAATCAACAACCAACATGCATCTTATTATTAATTATGCAGACGCCGTTTTTAACGCCCTAAAAGAAAAGCACCCTTTTCCGGAATCAAATGAAATTCCCGCATCCGTGCGCCGAAATATTAATAGCTTATTAGAAAGAGTAAAGACGATTTATGAAACCGGCCATCAACAAATATTAAAAGATTTTTCTAACCGCCTGGATGCCATAGATGAAATAGAACAACAAACTAACAGTGACAGCGAATTTTGCACGCCCAAAGAGGTATTTATCGATCTACTTAGGACTGTAGCACTGTACTATGGCGAACCCACCAATGCAAAATTAGCTGAAAACCCGACTGCGCCAATCTCCGCACCCGCGCTCTAATGGCTTAAAAAACCTGCTACTGCGAACACACAAATCCAATTTCTGGAACAATTTCATCATCTTTAGATACAGCTCCTCTCTTAACGGCCACTGCATCAACCTGAAAAACCTCACTTGATGATCTAGGTCGCCCTGTGGTTACACTATTTAACTGCTTATGCCTAGCATTGCGCTCATCCCTTAGTACTTGCCTTGAAGATGCTTTTACAGATTCTTGTACAGGCGATGCTGAAACACCACCTCGCAACTTTTCTCCAACATTCTTATAAGAGGAAGGCTTAATTCCTAACAATTTACGCACCTCAGGATCCTTAGACACCTGACGCCACAAAATACTAGCCTCTAACTTCGTAGCCAACATTCTATCGCGCGCACCAATAACTTTATTTGCAGCCGGATAGTTATCATAAATCCGCAATAATTCACTATACTTGAAATCTTTTCTTCTGCGCTGACTACCCAAGAAATATTTTGCCACCGCCTTACTATCGGGCTTGCAATGCAACAGCATTTCAGCACGATTGTTAGCAACATTTGGACCTTTACCAATTTGAGACAACAACAATCTTGATAAAGGATTTTTCTTTTGAAACATCTCAATCACTTCAATTTCCTTATCTATGCGCTCAGCTTCAGTTAGAACTACCTCAGCAGGTAATTTTCTATATGTTTTTTTGGGCTTAATCTTGCCAATACTATTTACATCTTGCTGTAAATTCGCTGGCAACTGATATTCTGCACCCATTACTTCTGCGACCTTAGCTGCATATTTATTATGCACCTTTTGCCAAGCATCACTGGATAGTTTCTTATATCGCACAGCAAACTCCTGCAAACTCTTCTGTTCTGATTCGCCTTTTGCCGATGTATCTAAATCGCAGTTTAAATCCCTTCTTAACTCTAAAGCCTCTTTTTTTCCATAGTTTTTTAACTGATCGTCTTCAGATTCAGACTCTAGAAAATATATATTCCACTTATCAGCCATCCAAAGAATAGCACGTTTAATCTCTCCAATTTGTTCAGACCGATCACGTGCAACAGCCGCAAGACTCTCAGCATCCGACCGCAAGTAATCAGCTAATTGTTGATACTCAGGGAAAATTCGCTCAGAACCAACTGCTTTTTTCATTGCTCCGACACTACAAATTTCTTGCGTTTTACCAAACTCCCCCTGGCGACCAGCTCGCCCCCGTATCTGACTTGTCGCTCGATGCGTATCCACAAAAGTCTGAACAACAAACAACCCATCTTCGCTTTCTGGAATAATATCTGTACCACGCCCCAAAATAGGAGTTGCAATAGTTATTGTCTTATTTTGGCTAGCATTGGCTATTAGCTCCCGCTCAACATCTGCATCCTGCCGTCCATCTACTAACTGCACAGTGTAGCCTTGCAGTTGTTGTGAATTTTGTAGCTCATTATGCATTTGACTTGCACTAGGAATATCTTTACAAATCACTAGCATCGGATTCTCTCCGTCTAATGTTGCAACAATATCCCTTATAGCTTGCGCTTGGCCTAACAAATCATTCTCAAATTTCGGCAACAAATCTACTCTTCTGCTAACACGATGTGGAGGTATTTTGAACATGCTAAAACCATAATTTTTATGTTGCAATTTGATTTCAGCCTCTGACCCAATGGTACCGGTCATACCTAAAATACGCCCATGCTTACGGCCGTAATAATCAATAAAATTCTTACTAGTTCTCGAATCTATATAGGCTGTTTCCGGTTCGCAAATAAATGGTGGCTGCTCTTGAGCCAACTCTGCATTTAAACGAGCATGCAATAATTGGTGCACACCAAAACTCCATTTTGTCTGCGCGCTTGGACGATCACCGATTAAAACACGAGCAACTGAATACGTTTTTACCTCGCCATGAATATCACGCTTCTCTGTACAAACAACATAATCAAGCTCCTCACAAAGAACCTGCGCTGCGCAAGCAGAATCAAGCCATCGATCCAGCTGCTCATTACTAATATTTTCTAACTGGCGACTTTGCTGAATATCAGCATTTTTCTGTAAATAAATCCTAATGTTGCTAATATCATCTGCGACAGTTGCATTCACATTTGTAAATATCTCTGACTGCGCGAACTTAACAATTAATGGATAAACCCAAGCGTCTAAATTAATATCAGGATCAATATCGGCATCTAAATTCATTGAGAAATTAAACAAAGTTCTCTGATCTAATATAGCGGCATCAGACTCATCCAACACCAAGCTTACGGGCAATTTACTCTCACCAATAGTACGCAATCTCACCCCAGTAATTTTAGCGCGAGAACGAAACAACGATAAATTAGCCACATCAGAGTAATTTACACCACCAATTTTATATGCTGTAGATGGTGAACTTGCTGACACAAAAGTAGCTTCTATGCCTAAATAATCATAAAAGTCTTTAAACTTTTCAAAGTCACGTTCAGACAAAACCAAATCAGATGAACAAACATCTACCGATTGCCCCTCAACCCATAACATAGCAGCATTTAGCGCAGAAACGATTGACTTACCCTCTCCAGTATTAACCTCACTCAGCACACTACCAGACTGCATAAATGCATTTAATACCGTGATAATCTGTGTTGAATAAGGGAATTTACCAGTAGTCCGATACATGACTTCACGCAACAGTGCTAAGTATTCTAGTCGCGCCTTCGCATTGTCACGCTTAGAGCTTTCTGGATTACGGAGAACATTCTTACAATGCTCCATCTGAATGACGATTTTCTCATGCGTAAAATCTTTCACGGCCACCTTAACTAGAGCACCGTCCGATCTAATCTTTGGTTTGCATCCAATATCATTAATATAATTAAAATCGTTCAGAAGCTGTCTTCTGGCACTTGCAGATAATCTCTTCTCTTTTTTTATGTCATTTACTTCGTTAACCACACGCCTAGCATTGGTCACATCAAACTGTCCCACAAGATAATCGTTTCGCGTGCCAAATGGATCACGCTCATAGTCAGCAATAAACTGTTTAACATCGACATCCTGCCCACGTAACCCAACTAATAACCTACCTCGTGCCGGATAAGGTTTAGCATCATATTGACGCGCTAAATCAGCTATAAACCCCTCATCCTTCTCTTGTAAAAAACCAATCAGCTCAAATAATTCCTCAGCGGTGCACTCTTTTTCCAACAAACAAGATCGAACAACTATCTCGAGTATCATCGCAGAACTTGCATGCGCATTAATTACTCTTAAAGCCTCATTTAAACGAGCAGTATCAGGTTGGAACAGCGATAAAAAACCTTTTAATAATTCGATTTTAGGGTTCGCATTAGTTTTATCTTCATCCGTCTCACCCAACAATTTCTTTATCTGCGCCACATCTAGTACTTGTAGTCCGTGCTCCGCAACTAAATCTAATAATGCAACAAATAAATCATCGCCATAAGCTAGTTTTAATGCACACAAATTGCGCAATCCTAAAATAATGTCTTCACTTTGCAGATTAACTAATAACAAACTAAGCAACATTTTAAAATGACTGACTCCCAGCTTATTATCACTTTGCACTAAATATGACACCCCACTTCTCAATCTCTCCTTATCGTTGTCACTAAACTCAAAATTAACAGTAGCAAACAGATCGAGAACTGGCCTAATAAAAACATGTGCATCATCTAATTTTAATAGCGCCTCTAGCACATCAGTTCTAACATCAAATGAATCACCATTAAGATCAAGCGCAAAGTTTACGATATCTGTTAACTCTTGCGGCCAACGACGATTTGCCTTCTTGACAACACTAATAAATTTATTAAGAGTTCCATATTTAGCCTGGGATTCATTATACGATGCAAATGGATCTTCCATGTTTAACTTTGTTTCACCAAATTGCTTTTCAATAAATTTTATCAGTTTAGCTCTAATGCCTTCATTACCACCTAGGTCTAGTTTTTTTATAACATCCAGCAACACTTTTTTATGAATTTTGACATACGAATTTAACGCACGCTTCATAAAATAATTTGCAGCAGGTCCAAGACGCTTTTGTACAGCTTGCATCAAAGTCTCCAT
>JAGLTR010000056.1 GCA_023135155.1 Gammaproteobacteria bacterium | reverse complement strand
CCATGTTATTTCGTGCATGTTCCTAAGCTTTCCAATGGTCGTGGCAGAGCACTCCAGTGAATTTGGGAATAATGCCAATATCATCCATGGCTTCAGAACCACGTTTCTTATGCGGATAAAAATGCGTCCACTTATCATTGCAAGCTGTATGTAACCAAATCCGTTTACCGTTAACGTTAATTCCTGTTTCATCAGCATTGATTCTGCTGCTTGCAACTAGTGCGGATTTAGCAATTTCGTCAAACCTTGATAACAATTCATAGGCTTCTTTATTGAAGTTGAAAAATGAACCAACACTAATATCAAGTCCTATCTGCGTAGAGAAATAATCTTCGATACGCTTATAAGGTATAAGCTGAAACTGTGACATGTAAACTGAAGCGGCTTTTGTTTTAGCGCCATATTGAATAGGTCGCTTAACAGACGAGGGGAACTCTGCAACATAACGATTACCATTGGCATCAACTAATACTTGAGCGCGATACTCGGTTACACTAACAGAAACATTAAAATTAACAACCTGTCTGGCTTCATAACCATCATCAACATAATTGCCATTAGGTAAGCTGCGCTTGTCGATTTTTAAGATTTCAATATTATCTGGATTATCTACACGTTTAAGCTGTTTGCCAATGCGGCCAGGCTGCCCTCCTGGTTTCCGTTTAGATGTCTTTTTGGTATTTTTCTTCTTTCGATTTGGGTCGCTTGAAGGCGGTTTACTTGAGTTGCCACTATTTATGCTTAGGCGCTCAATCATGGATTGCATTAAAACAAGAATTAACTCGAAAACAATTCTTAAAGCCGGAGAAATATTAGGCTCTTTTTTCAGAAGCTTTTTTGCTTTATCAATAGTTTCACCAACATTGATCTTATTGATTTCCATTTGGATCCTATATGCTCTTAATACAAGATGAATTATAATATGACATTTATAATGCAGATTTCTCACTCTCAGAGTGCACATGCGGCTTATTGTTTTTCTGGTTACACAGCGGGGCGTCTTTGGATTTATTGCCATAGGCTGGCCTTCTACGGCAAGCACAATTGTTGTTTTGAATGATATCGAGATTTACATCCTAATTACTGATTGTTTATAAAAATACTGTCAAGCTTTTTTCGAAAAATTTTGCGAACTTGGTGAATAGTTACATTTGTTTTAACTATAGAATAGTGCAAAATCCGCCATTTGTTGGCGGTTCGGCAGATGTTGCATTAGCTGGAGGGTGATTAAAATCTTCCTCATTTTTAGCATTGCGCCTTGTTTTGTCAATAAAAGTTTTTTCTTCCTCAAGTCTCTCTATTTTATCAGACACTGTCAGCGTAACTTCTGCGTTTTCCGAATTAATAAAATTAATTGTTTGCTGATTCTGATATGTTTGCAAAATTTCAAGGTAAAGATCAATGTATTTTGACCGCATATTATAGTATGGAATTTCATTCGGTATGAATGACGAATATAGAGCTTGTTCTAATATGGAAATTGCTTGTTGTTTTGGTGTTGTGTTGTTAGATCCATTGCGATCATGATCCATAATTACTGATGGAAATTGGTCGCATTTGCTGAGGCATTTAGCATACACAAATAGTAATTCTCGAAAAAAGTATTTATTTTGTTCTTCAGTTGCTGGTCGTATGATAGACAATATTTGGCTATATTTGTCATTTGTTTTATCTGTTGCTGTTTCTGCTCCTAAAAAGTATATCATGGCCAGTACATTAGTTTGGCTGTCATTATGAAAATATGATTCTCTAAATTTTACTAGAGCTGATTCTGGATTATCTCTATTTATTAGTACACACCCTAAAAGATTAAGTGATTCGGTATTTTTCATGTTTCCGTATAGCTCGCTTGCGTTTTCTAGCAATGATTCTGCCTCCTTGTATTGGCATAAATAATAGCGTGCTTTAGCCTCCTGAAAATATAAATTAGCTATCTGTATAGCGATCTCTCTGTTATCTGGTTCTTTATTTTTGATCTTTTCGCAGTGTGTTCGAGCTAGAGCAAAATTATTTGCCGCAGCCTCATAGTTGTTATTTTTCATGTGTATTAGGCCGTGATTTAAGGATTGTTGAGATTTCTGCAATTCTCTCTGAGTTGTTATATCGCCACGATCAATAGCATTCCGTCGTTCGGAAGTATATATATGGGCTATAAGCTGTAATATGCTAGATATAATTGTGGCACCACCTATAGTAGTGAAAAAGTACCAAACAACAGCTTTAAAAAATTTATGATCATCTGCCATAACAATTTCCTCTTATATTAAAAATTAAATTTAACCTCTTTAGTTTGAGCTCGAGGTGCTTTTTGGTTAAATGGATCAATATCTAGTGTATGTTCATCAGTTCTTGCTCTTCTAGCATATAATCCAAGCGTTATTAAACTCGATGCTATACGACAACCACCTCGAATCAGTTCATCACATACCATAGTTTTAGTTTGTCGCTGCAAAGTTTCTAATTGCATAGTTGCAGCAGCTTTTTCTTCACTATTGGTAGAGTTGTCCGCGACCTCTTGATAACATTTTTCAGCTGAGACAACATCCATACGTCTACTGTAAAGGTTTCCCAGCAACATTTTCGAAGCATGATCATTTGGATCTAATGACACAATAGTTTCGAGATCAGTAATTGCTGCCGAAGATCCGTCTTTTTGTATCTGTATGCGACTTCTTAGTCGTAATGCTGCGATATCGCTAGGTTGAGCGGTTAGCAAATTATTTAATAAATTTAATGCGGTATTTAGTTGATTATTATTGGTCTGTGCCTCAGCTAAAAACAGAAGTGCATCATGATCATTTTTAGGTCTGTTGTTTAAAAAATTTAGCCAGCTTTCTCTATTTTCTACACCATGTAAAGTTGCAGCTATAGAAAAAATAGCACGGCGCTCAGTTGTAGAAGTAGATTCATTTGTTTCGGTAGTTTCAATATAGGCGTGAAAATGTTTAATTGCTTCGTCGCTATTATTTAATGCTTGATGAGCTAGTCCCATTGCTTTTAAGTCATCAGCCTGCCTGTTACTTGCAGGAACAAAGTTATATTTGCTAATGGCTTTTGCATATTTTCCTGCGGTATACAAATCACGCGCTTCCTGGTGAAAGCAAACGCTTACTTGTGCGTTTGCTAATTGTTTGTCATTTTCAGAGATAATGCCAGAAAGAAACGTTTCTCTAACGCCGCACTCATTCGCTTCATTGTTGCAAGGTATATGTTGTACTGCATATTGTTCTAAATAATTGGCATATGCTTGAGCTTTTGCCGCATGTTCGCTTGCGTTAGCAGAGAGTCCTCTTGCTGAATAGGCTTGACTTAGCATGAGGTGGGCTGAAGGATTATGCGGAGCAATAGCGGCAAAATTAAGAGCAATTTGTAACGCTTCATCATTGGATGTAGCTGCATCAAAACGAAAGTGGTATTGGTTATACTCTTTTATAAGCATATTTCTAATTTTTATCAATGATTTTGCAGCACATTTCTGGTTTTTTGCCTCCATGCCAGGTCTACTATCTTCATTGTAATAATAGTAACGAAATTTCTTATATTTTCTTAACAATGGCAGGTTATCTGACAATGGCAGATTATTTGCTTGTTTCTCGCAAAAAACTTTATCAGCAAGCACAGTTAAAAGTATCGTTGCATCGTCTCTTGCATCCGTGTATACCGTCTGCTTTAGTTCTTGGCTAGTGCTAATAAGCTCTTGTTTTTTTTCTGGCCAGGTCTGAAAGGGATAGGGAAACCAAGATAATGGGTCGAATGATGGCCGTTGTTCTTTATCTACTGCTTTCCACATATTATACAATTCTGTATGCAACTTTTCACGATCACGTGCGCTTTGTGGAGCATTACACCAATGATCTATTGCCTTAAGTACATTAAGGCCAGTTTTAGCAGCCATGACTATGGTTGGTAATGGAATATTAAGTGAGCCGTCAAAATTATTACCTAGCGGAAACTCTATATTAAGGCCAGAGCTGGAAAATTGATACGATGTATCTGCTGGGGTTGTCATATCAGTGTAGTCGGAACTAAGCAATGGTTGATGGTTGAGTTTGTGCCAGGTGGAGATCCTGGTATTGGGTGTTATGGTATGTAAGTTTGGGTTAACAGGTGTGTTGAAGGATCGCCAAGTGGGTGGATTAAATGATGAATCTGTATTTTGGGGAAACAGTAAGCCATTACTGACCAATGCTAGTCTTGCCGGGTCACTTACTATATTAGTCGGTTGGGTTAGCCAAGAATTAAAGTTAGTTGAAGTTGTTGGTCTAGGAAAGCCTAAGAAGTTATCGGCATAAAGTGCAGCAGAGCTAAATAGAGGTTGTGATTTAAGTTGATGCGAATGTCCATCTGTTTTTACAAGTAATATGCTGGGTTCTGTTGTTGGTTTTATTTTGGCTACAAAATTACGAATTGCATTTATATCGTGCTCGATAATTCGGCGGCCTACTGAGTAAAGCAAGGTGTTATCAATGCCAATGATATACATCAGAAGATATGGTGGTTGTGATTTTATATCTGCTAGTGCCTGTTTTGTCGTTTCTTTTAGGAGTTTGAAGCGGCAATAAACAGAATAGCCAATTTCAACAACTGCTGTAAATTCAGCGGCTGCATCAGCATCACCAATATCGCAAGCGTGACGATAAAATCGCCATACATTATCTCTGTTATGAGCAGCAATTTTGCTGGCAAGTAAAATAGGGGTAGCAGGCCAGCCAATGCTAAGCTCTACAGCTTTGCTGATGCCGTAATCAAGAGCTGTTTCAATGACGGCGTGATCAAATGTTGTTTGACAAGAGTTGCCAACTAAGCCGAATATAATTGGAATACCTTCAGTAAAATAAGCTCTCGTTATCTTTGCGGCCGTATCGGTGAAAACAGGATCTTTAAAGAGATAACTCATGCCAGCGCCGTAAACATCACCCATTGCGCCAATAACTGTACCTACAGTAGCAGTGGCATGTGGTTCATTGTTTGGCTGAACTGGTTTTACCATAATAGTTTCGGCTTAAATGAATAGTTCTGATGAAAAATTGAACTAAACACTAAATGGTTTGTTTGGTTAATGTCAACCATAATTTCGAATCCCGATATAGAAAGATCTAAAAAAGAGAAGGCTTTGCCTGTATAATGGTTTGCACCAAACAGACCAATCACCCAATGGGTGCAACAGGACAAGGCTTATGAACATATTACCTTATAAATTATCAACGACCAATGATCTATTAACTTCTCGCGCCGGATTAATTACTATCGCGCAATTAATGCATTCGATTGGATTTACTGATCTCGTCGATCAACACTTTCCTGCTCCTGGCAGCAACCGCGGATTCAAACCATCTGTATTTGTTAATGCCATGATGTTAATGCTGCATGAGGGCGGTACTTGTCTAGACGATTTACGTTACATCCATGACGATCAAGCCCTACTGCAACTCTGCAACTATTAGGCATTTAGGCATAGCTGCAGTTCCCCAAGCTGACTCTATGGGCGACTGGTTACGACGTATCGGGTCCGTGGGCGTAAATGCTGTTACTGGCGGCCGGGTCAAGTCCTGGCGGATCCCCACAAATATTG
>JAGLTR010000055.1 GCA_023135155.1 Gammaproteobacteria bacterium | reverse complement strand
GAAGAGGTCAGCTTTTTCACTGGCTTTTAGCAGGTAATCATCACTGGTGGTAATCGTATCGATTAGTCCTAGCTCTAATGCCTGTGTGCCATACCAATGTTCGCCAGTGGCAATTTTCTCGATATCAAGGCTAGGGCGGTTGTTTCCAACAAAGTGCTTAAATAGGGTGTGAGCTTCATCGATTTCTTCCTGGAATTTTTTGCGCCCCTTGTTAGTATTTTCACCAAACATAGAGAGCGTGCGTTTGTAATCGCCTGCGGTTATTTGCTCATAGTCTATGTTGTGTTTCTTCAGTAATTTATGGAAATTTGGTATTTGAGCCACAACTCCGATTGAGCCGACAATGGCAAAAGGTGCAGCGCAGATTTTATTAGCGACACTTGCCATAAGATAGCCACCGCTGGCCGCGACTTTGTCGACAATAGCTGTTAAAGGAATGTTATGTTCACGTAGTCTGTGTAGCTGTGACGCTGCCAGGCCATAGCTGTGAATCATGCCCCCAGGGCTTTCGATACAGGCAACTACTTCATCATTTTTATCAGCGATCTTAATGATGGCAGTGATCTCTTGGCGTAAGTTTTCCACTGCAGCTGCTTTAATATCGCCCTTGAAGTTAAGCACGAAAACGCGTTTACGATCATGGGCTTTTGCGGATTTCTTGTTTTTCTTTTTATCTTTTTTCTTTGCTACTTTTGCTTGTTGTTTGAGTTCTTTTTTTGTAAAAATGGCTTCTTGCATTTTCTTCTTTAAATCATTAAATGTATCGTTTAGCTTTTTGATTTTAAGGCTTTCTTTTAGTTTGTCTTTTTGGCTTGCAAGCGAGGCGATAAAGCCAAGCACTATTAATATAGCAATTACCATAGTGGCAATTTTTGCGAAGAATAGACCGTATTCAGCGAGAAAATGTAGCATGATATTTATCTCCAATGATGCATATGAGCAATGTCACATGATAGCAAAATAGCTCGTGACATCAATTAAATGTTTTTCAGTTCGCGTTGCACAGCTTTTGCTTGTTGATATTCACGCTTTAGCATTTTTACACGTGAAGATATGGCTGCCCGTACGTCACCATCGGGTTTTTGCTTTAGTGCTTGTTGAAGTTGGATTATTGCTAGACGATAATTGCCGATTTTCGCATAGAGCTTGGCCTGGGTTTGATAAGCATTGGTTAGGTTGCCAACTTTTGCCTGAGACTTAGCTAGATAAAAGAGTAAGAGGTTCTTATTCGGAAAGTTATCAATTTCTTTGATGAGAAAAGCTCTCGCCACTTTGTATTCACTGTTTCTGATTAGAAGATGGGCGTAATTTGCAATTAACGGATAATGTTCAGGAAAGAGAGAGATGTTCTTTTTTAAAATTCTTAGAGCCATCTTTGGGTGTTTTGTGTGCTGCATGAGGTTGGCTAATAGAATCTCGTAGGTTGATTCGTATGGGCTAGATTTAATTAATTGCTTGGTTATTTTGATAGCCTTGGTGTAATTTTTGTTTCTTGCTAGAGCTAATGCATAGCCATATTTAGTCGCGTTTACGCTTTGATAATTATGTTTTTTTAACTTACTGCTAAAATACTGTAGTGCGCGATGACGACTAGTTGTAAGGGCACGTATCCGTGCACGAAAAAGAAAGTAATCCATGCTGCTTTTAACGTTTCTTTTAGGATAAAGACGTGCGCGGTTTTCCGTATCAGCAATACGCGTGACTGTTGTTGGATGATCTTGTAAGAATGCTGGAATGCTATCAGTAATATAAAAGCTCGCTTTTTGCATGCGAGTTAAAAAATTTGGCATTGCATTAGGGTTGAAGCCTGATTTGTATAAGGTTTGCATGCCCATACGATCAGCCTCTTTTTCGTTGGCGCGTGTGTAAGAAATCATACTTTGAATGCGACCACCCATGACAGCGGCGATCGCTCCAGAGGTTACGTTAGTGTTAGTTTGGGTGCCGACAAGTATTGCTGCTAAAAGAGCAGCCATGCTTGGTAGAGTCATCTTTTTTGCATGAGTGAGCGCACGTGCAATATGGTGCTGATTTACATGCGCAATTTCATGAGCGAGAACGGCGGCAAGTTCGCTTTCGGTTCGAGTGGTAAGAACGAGCCCGCTGTTGATAACAACGTAGCCACCTGGGGCTGAGAAGGCATTAATGGAATGATCACGTACGATATAAAAGTGGAATTTGCCATTATGTTTTGTATGACTTACTAATCTGTAACCGATTGAATTAATGTAGCTATTTGTACTTGGGTCGCTGAGAAGCGGCATTTGTTGGCGTATTTGCTGCATCAGCATAAAGCCTAGTTTGGTTTCTTGATAAGAGGATAGGGTGCGCGAACTATAATCGCCCAGATCTGGCAGTTGTTGTGCAGAACACATGGTTACCCAGCAAGTGCCAAGTAGAATATATTTTATTATTCGTTGCATTTCGTGGATATATTAGAGGTTTTTTGTTATTTTAGCACCTGAATTTAACTTCAAATACAGGTAGTTAAGAGGATGTATTATGTATCAAGTAGTTAGAAAGTGGTTCAACTGTTATTTTTCGGACCCTGAGGCGGTATTTATGTTTTTTGTCTTGGTCGGTGCGGTTATTGTTTTCCGTATTATGGGGAATATTCTAGTGCCGATTATTGCCAGCATTATTATTGCTTATATGTTGTCAGGATTTGTGCGGCGCTTAAAGCAATTGAAGGTTCCTGATTTGCTAGCAGTAACCTTGGTATATCTGTTTTTCTTGAGTTTGTTTTTAGTTTTAATTATTTGGTTGCTACCAATTTTGATTCAACAGTTAACTAATCTGGTTGCTGAAGTACCGCACATTGTGAATAGCGGTCAAAAATACTTAATTGAATTACAGGCAAAATATCCGGAATTCTTTTCCGCAGGGCAGTTAAAGAGCTTTTTTGCACAGTTTAATTCTTATCTAACTCAGGCTGGCCAGTATCTCCTATCGCACTCACTTACTTCGATTGGTAATACTATAACAGTTATTATTTATTTTATTTTAGTGCCATTGATGGTGTTTTTCTTTTTAAAGGATCGTCATGTGCTGGTGAATTGGTTTGAGCAGTTTTTGCCAGCGAAAAGGACTACTATTACACAGATATGGCATGAAGTTGATAAAAAGAATGGCAACTATATTCGCGGTAAAATTATCGAGATCGTGATTGTCGCATTTGTGTCAGTTGTTGCATTCTTCTTTATGGGTTTGAATTATGCAGCATTATTGGGATTTGGTGTTGGGCTTTCGGTGATTGTTCCCTATATTGGCGCGGTTTTAGTGACGATACCTGTGGTAATTGTTGGATTGATTCAATGGGGTTGGAGTGCGCATTTTGCATATTTAATTATCGTCTATACGATTATTATTGCTTTAGATGCTAATCTTCTAGTCCCGCTGTTGTTTTCAGAGACGATGAAGATACACCCAGTGGTAATTATTTTAGCTGTGTTATTGTTTGGTGGTATTTGGGGTTTTTGGGGCGTCTTTTTTGCGATACCATTAGCAACCTTAGTGCACGCCTTATTAAAAGGTTGGCCAAGATCAATTGTACAGGAGTGATTATGAAATATATAAAAGTAACTTTAGCGCTGTTTTTCACGATGGTTTTACTGTCGGCATGTTCCTTATGGGATCAAAGTAGTACTGACAATACGGACTTAAATGGCGAAGCGCCTTCGCTACATATGCCAAGAAGCAGTGGCGGCGGCCCACGTACCGCTAGAGTTCGTGAGTATTATCCAATACCGACAGTTGTACACAAAAATATGGGGCAAAAGCCACTTGTAACAGCAGGCGCAACTGATGCAACAGCTCAAGGCACAGATACAACAACTAAAACTACTTAGACATCCATAGGTGGTGAAGGCTAGGAGCCCATCCTGTAAGTAATTCGGAGGGGTACCGAAGTGGCCATAACGGCGCCGACTCGAAATCGGATGGGGGCCCAAAAGGCCCCACGCGGGTTCGACTCCCGCCCCCTCCGCCATCGTTAAAATCTCATAATTTTTATGTTAGTACGATCATATTAAGTATTCATACCTGGCGGGGTTTGAACCCAATAGATCTGAATATTACATTTTATGCGTTACATTATTCTTGCTCTTTGTTTCATGCTGAATATTATGCTTTTTTTAGCTATGGTTTGGGATTGATGGGGCGCAGTATGTGGGCTTTAGTTTATGCTTTATTAACATCGCTAAACACTCTATCATTATGTGGAAAATTTTTACGACTTATGATACCACGGTAAACTATGCAGCCAAGTTTTGTTCATCTACATTTACACACTGAATACACTATCGTTGATGGCTTAGTTCGTATCAAGCCATTGATTGATCGCTGTGCAGAACTAAATATGCCAGCTGTGGCAGTTACCGATCTAAACAATTTTTTTGGCTTAGTAAAATTTTATCAAGCAGCAGTGGCCAAGGGCGTTAAGCCTATTGTCGGCACGGATATCTTGATCGTTAATGAGCATGATGAAAAACACCCATTTGTTTGCACGTTGCTTTGCCAAAATGAGCAGGGCTACAAAAACATTACGCGCTTGATTTCGCGTGCATATTTAGAAGGTCAGCGTTTAGGCGTGCCGTATGTAAAACGTGAGTGGTTAATTTCTGAATCGGAAGGGATTATTGTTTTATCGGGTGGGCGTCAAGGTGATGTAGGCCGCGCACTTTTAGCTAAGAACAGTGAGCACATAGATGAGTATTTGAACTTTTGGCGACAGAATTTTCCTGATAGATATTATCTTGAGTTGCAGCGTACAGGTAGAGCAGATGAGGAGCTGTACATTGCAGGTGTTGTTGAGTTAGCTGGTCGTTTTAATTTGCCTGTTGTCGCAACTAATGATGTGCGATTTATAAAGGCAGATGATTTTGAGGCGCACGAGGCCCGCGTCTGCATTCATGATGGTTATGTATTAGAGGATTCAAAGAGACCGCATAATTATACAGACCAACAGTATTTTCGTTCAGAGCAGGAGATGCAAAAGTTATTTGCAGATATTCCAGAAGCATTGGTTAATAGCGTAGAGATTGCCAAGCGTTGTAATTTAACGCTTGATTTAGGTGGAGTGTATTTACCCAATTTCCCAATTCCTGATAATTTAACAATCGATGAATATTTTGCACAGCAAGTAAATATCGGCCTTGATAAGCGAGCATGTCCGCTTGAGCAGGCAGAAATATATCAATCACGTCTACAGCATGAGCTTAACGTTATTCAGCAGATGGGGTTTGCGGGTTACTTTTTGATCGTGGCTGACTTTATTCGTTGGGCGAAAGAGAATGGTGTGCCTGTTGGCCCAGGTCGTGGTTCAGGAGCGGGTTCGCTTATTGCTTATGCTTTAGAGATCACAGACTTGGATCCGATGGAGCATGAGCTGCTGTTCGAGCGCTTTTTAAATCCCGAGCGTGTTTCAATGCCAGATTTTGATATCGACTTTTGCATGGAAGGCCGTGATCGGGTTATCGATTATGTGGCTGGGCGTTATGGGCGCCGTAGCGTTTCTCAGATTATTACTTTTGGCACAATGGCAGCAAAAGCGGTTGTACGTGATGTTGGTCGTGTGCTTGATCACCCTTATGGCTACGTTGATAAAATTGCTAAGTTAATACCGTTTGAGTTGGGGATTACTTTAGAGAAAGCTTTGCAACAAGAGGACCGTTTGGCGCAACTGTATAAGGGCGATGATGACGTAAAGACCTTAATTGATTTGGCAATGAAGCTTGAAGGATTGACGCGTAATGCTGGTAAACATGCTGGTGGTGTGGTGATCTCTCCATCACTGCTAACTGATTTTACGCCGTTGTATTGTGAAGAGGGTGGTGCAAACTTAGTTACTCAGTTTGATAAGAATGATGTTGAAGCTGTTGGATTGGTCAAATTCGACTTCTTAGGTTTGCGTACTTTGACAATTATTAATTGGACTGTGCAGACGATTAATGATGTTCGTTTGGGTAAAAATGAAGATTCGCTTGATATCGTAAAGCTAGAATTAGACGATTCTCTTACTTTTGAGCTTATGAAGGCCTGCTCCACTATTGCTGTTTTTCAATTAGAATCTCGTGGAATGCGTGATCTAATTCGTCGATTACAGCCAGACTGCTTCGAGGATATTGTGGCTTTAGTAGCACTGTTTCGACCTGGTCCCTTGCAGTCGGGTATGGTTGATGATTTTATTGAGCGTAAGCATGGCCGTGCGCAGATTACTTATATGCATCCTGATTTAGAGAATATATTAAAGCCAACTTATGGAGTTATTCTTTATCAGGAACAGGTAATGCAAATTGCCCAGGTGCTCGCGGGTTATAGTCTCGGCTCAGCCGATCTATTAAGACGTGCTATGGGTAAGAAAAAGCTTGAAGAGATGGCAAAGCACAGAGCGATATTTATCGATGGCGCTGATAAGCGTGGGGTTGATAAGCATATCGCAAATGGCATTTTTGATTTGATGGAGAAATTTGCAGGTTACGGTTTTAACAAGTCGCACTCTGCAGGTTATGCGCTTATTGCTTATCAGACTGCTTGGTTAAAGGCTCACTATCCAGCTGAGTTCATGGCTGCAGTGCTCTCATCTGATATGGATAATACTGATAAGGTCGTATTGTTTATTGAGGAGTGTCGGCAGATGAAATTACCGATTATCTCTCCGGATATAAACACCAGTCAGTATAAGTTTACTGTGACTGAGCAAGGTGAAATCGTTTTTGGTCTAGGGGCGATTAAGGGTGCAGGGGAGGCGGCAATCGATGTGTTGATCGCTGAGCGCGAGGCGAATGGACCATATAAAAACATGTTTGAATTTTGTTGTCGTATTGATACCCGTAAAGCTAATAAGAGGGTATTAGAGGCGCTGATTAAATCGGGGGCCTTTGATAGTATCGGTCCGCACCGGGCAGGGCAATTTGCTTCGATTAAGAATGCATTGAAAGCAGCGGAACAACATCTAAGGCAGGAGGCTACTGGTCAGAATGATCTTTTTGGTGAGCTGATGTTTGCTGAGCATAATGAAGATGTGTTTGCGCAAGCAGAAGTTTGGGATGATGAAGTGCGCTTAGAAGGTGAGAATGAAACCCTGGGTTTCTATTTTAGCGGTCATCCTATTGAAAAATATGAGGGTGAGCTAGATAAGTTTATTACAGCTCGGATTGTTAATATTAGGCCCTCGAGTAGTCAGACGGTTGTGCTGGCTGGTTATACCTCTGCAATTAAGGTTATAACTACGAAGTCTGGAAAAAAGATGGCTGTAGTGAATTTTGAGGATACGACTGGTCACATAGATGTGACAGTATTTTCAGAGGCATTCCTTGAGTATCGAGATTTGTTGGTAAAGGGACGTTTGTTGATTATTGAAGGAGAGGTAAGTGTTGATGACTTTTCTGGAGGTTATCGTGTTCAGGCAAGGCGCATCATCAATTTAGAGCAAGCGCGTGGTGAGTACGGAAAATGTTTAATGCTGAGCATCAAATCTACAAATATAGGCTATAATTTCATAGGTGAATTGAAGGAGCTGTTGGCCAAGCACGGGGGCGGTAACTGCTTAGTCGCTATAAGTTACACCACCGCGGGGGCCGCAGGCAAAATGGTTTTAGGAGATGAGTGGCGAGTTACGCCGAATGATGAGTTATTAGCTGAGCTGCGTACATTGTTGACTCCTGATAGCGTTAATGTGCAGTACTAACTATGAACGATAAACCTCATATTTTGATTGTCGATGATGACCTTGATATACGTCAGTTATTGGCACAGTATCTTGGTGAGCACGGTTTTGTTACCGTAACGGCAAAGAATGGTATCGAGATGCAGCGGTTGCTACACAAAGAAAAGATAGATTTGATAGTTTTAGATATCATGATGCCTGGAGAAGATGGTTTGACGATTTGTCGCCGTTTGCGTTCAGAGTCTACAATTCCGATTATCATGCTAACTGCTGTTGATAATGAAACTGATAAAGTTGTTGGGCTAGAAATTGGCGCAGACGATTATATTACAAAGCCCTTTAATCCGCGTGAACTGTTAGCAAGAATTAAAGCTGTTATGCGTCGTTATGGTATTAGCACAGAGAGTGATACCCAGCCGGCGAACATTGATGTGAAAGAGTATACGTTTAATGATTGGGTATTAAATACGATTGCTCGCCAACTGTTTTCGCCAGATGGTGTGGAAATCTCGTTAAGTAGTGGTGAGTATGAATTGTTGCTTATTTTTATGCATCATCCGCAGCGGGTGTTAAGTCGTGATGAATTGTTGGATTTAACGAAAAATCGAGCGGCAGGTCCCTTTGATCGTAGTATCGATATGCAGATCAGTCGGCTGCGTCAGAAGCTTGAAGAAGACCCAAAGCAACCAAAAATTATTAAGACTATTCGTAATGGTGGTTATATATTAACAGCCGTTGTTGAGTATAAATAAGCGATGTTAAAGATATTAAAAAATATCTCGCAAAGTGTGTTGGGCCGATTTCTTACGGCTTTTATGGTTATTTTATTATTGATTAATTTTATGGTGCTAGTGACATATGTTTTTCATATGCATAATATTCGTTCAGCGTCACTGCAACAGAAAATCGCTCGTCATGGTGTTGAAATTATTAGTTTGGCAACGCTTAATCCAGTTAAGTGGCAGCAATATATGATGAAAGCTATGCAAGATCCTGACGTCGATATTCAGATAACTGTATCACCAAATTATCAGATTAAATTTACGCATCATCAGACTCGTTGGGAGATTTATGATGCCTTACAGCAAGATTCTACCTCAGCTATTGGAACATTAAACTACTCCTATCAGTTGGCTAAGCATAAATGGCTTAATGTAAAAATTAATACCTATATTCACTTTGAGCGTATTACTTTGTGGGTGGTGTTTATTGGTATTTTAACTACTTTAATTATTGTATTTTATTCATGGTCAATACAGCGGTTTACTGACCCATTACGCACTTTAACTAGGGCGACAGGAAAGTTGGGTGTTGATCTAGACGCTAAACCGTTGTCAGTTTATGGGCCAAATATTGTGCGTGAAGCGATTAATTCAATGAATAAAATGCAGGAGCGTATTTTGGCTCTTATTAAAGAGCGCACGTTAACTTTGGCGGCACTTTCCCATGATTTGCGCACGCCTCTTACACGACTACGTTTAAAAGCACAGTTTATTCGTGATCAAGAACAGCGCGATAAATTTATTTACGATCTTGATGAAATGCAGCAAATGCTAAATGACACGCTAATATTGGCGAAGCAGCATTATAAACCTCAGAAAATGCATTCGCTTGATATTGTGTCACTGGTTGAGGCAATTTGTGCGGATATGAATGAGCTGGGATGCGATGTTAAATTTTCAGCTACTATTACGCGTAAAGTTATTAAGGGAGATCCGTTGTTATTAAAGCGTGCAATTGGGAATATTATTAATAATGCGGTTAAGTATGGAAAAGCGGCGGTCGTAAATCTAGAGATATCAGCTAAAAATGTAATCGTTACTATTGATGATCGAGGGCCTGGTATAGCTACAGCTGAATTGGATAATGTTTTTGAGCCTTTCTATCGCACGGAAAGTTCGCGCTCGAAAGAGACGGGTGGCACAGGTTTGGGTTTGGCAATTGCAAAAGCGGTTATTTTGTCACACGATGGTGTTGTTAGCTTGTCAAACTTAAAGGCGCAAGGGTTGCGAGTTACTATCAGATTGCCTTTAAACCATTAATTTGGCTGATTGTCCTACGACTCTAGAAACTTCTGTGGCTGTTATTGTTCCAAGTAGACCTTTTGAGTTATTTTCGGCGGGGTTGCGAACAACTAAAACAATGTTGGATTCTTTTTCTTGCATACGGCGCGTTATCGTAACTAGGTCTGTAAAAGGTGAAACTAGAACAATATTGCTATCGATAATATCATCTATATTATCATCGGTTATTTCACTGCCAATAAAATAACGGTTACGTAATATTCCGAGAATATTGCCATGTTTTTCCACTATGGTTGTTTGAGTGTTTTTAATTTCCGGAAGCAGATGTTGTAAATTTGAAAACTCAATTGTTTGAAAGGTTTTTTCCATAATGTCGCGTGCACGTGTAGCTGAGCTTAAAGCAGCTTGGAGGCCTTCAGGTACAATGATACCACGCCGCAATAGTTTTAATGTGTAGATGCTTTCATGGCAAATTGTTTTGCGTAGTGCTGAAGCTAGGGCAACGGCGATAATGATCGGTAATATGGAATTATAGTCACGGGTTAATTCGTATGTCATAGCTACAGCCGTAACAATGGCGCCGGTTGAACCGCCTATCATTGCAGCCATACCAGCAAGGCCAAAAACTGCAGGGCTTAGAGGAAGTCCAGGAAAAATGTGATGGACTAATACGCCGAAGGCTGAACCTAGTGTTGCACCTAGAAATAGTGAAGGGGAAAAGATGCCGCCTGAAGCACCAGAGCCAAGAGTTAAATTTGTAGCTAATAATTTTGCAGCAAATAATAAAAGTAATAGCCAAGGATTAGAGAGCGTATCTTTTAAAATATCAATTAGCGTTGCGTAGCCCACGCCTTGAATATAGTAGTGGCCAGTATAGTGCATAAATAGATACATCATAATGCCGACAAAAAACATTCCTGAAACGTGGCGGGTGTAATAGTTTCCAGGCATGCGGTCAAACCAATCTTCCATCCAATAAATCGATTTAATAAACACTACAGACATAATGCCCATGAGCAGGCCAAAAGGTACAAATAATAAAAGAAAATATGGTGAGGCAAGATGAATATGCGTTATTTCAAGTGCTGGAATATTCAGTGCTGGAGTTGATCCAAGAAATATTCTACCGATGTAGGTTGCTGTTGCAGTGGCGATGGCAACTAGACCAACTGTTGAGGCGTTAATTGACACGAGCATTAATTCCATAGCAAAAGCAATGCCACCAATCGGGGCATTAAATGTTGCGGCAATACCAGCCCCGGCTCCAGCTGCTATTAAGATAATTCGTTGTCGGGCAGGAATAGGTAGTATTTGCCCTAAAGTTGAGGCGAAAGCTGCGCCAATTTGAATAATTGGACCTTCACGACCGACAGAGCCGCCACTACCGATGGATACAGATGAAGCCAGAGATTTAATGATAGCGACTATAGGTTTTATTTTGCCTTCATTATAATAAATAGCATTCATAACTTCAGGAACGCCATGGCCTTTTGCTTCAGGGGCGAAGGTTTTCACTAGCCAGGCAACAGCAATGGCACCTACAACTGGAACAAAGATAATCAAAATTCCCCAGTGACTTGGTGGCGTATGGATATTTGCATCGTAGGCAATGCTAAAACGGCCAAAAAATAAAAAATTATGCACAAGACCTATTAAGGCGCGAAAACCAACAGCACCTAATCCAGTAATGACGCCTACTGAAAATGCCAGTAGGATCATACGTAGTGGGCCGTAAGGAGTTTCGATGCGTTTATCCATGACGAGTAATCTTTCCTATTCGATGCGTTCGCGATATACGGTTATAGTGTGACCAATAGATTGAATTAATTCCGCTTGGGTGTGTTCGCAAATTTGTTCGGTAAGTTGTTTTTTTTCGTCTTTATCTTTTACCGCAATTTTTATTTTTATAAGTTCGTGATCAAAGAGCGCGCGATCAATTTCTTTAAGGACAGCCTCTGTAAGGCCGTTACCGCCAATCATAACGACTGGTTTTAGGCTGTGAGCTTTTTTTCTAAGTTCATGTGTGTGGGCCATAATCGTATTCCGTCTTTGTTGTCTGTTCTCAATATCATACACAATTATGCCGCATGCGGGAAATGATCATGAGTTGGTGATATGTATCACTATGATATATCTCGCAGGTTTAGTAAAATCCATTGATCTAGTAAATTCACAATAGAGAAATTAACTTGGTGATAAAAACAAAATCTTCGCAAACGAAGTCAAGCAAGTGTTGGTTACATGAACATATGACGGATCCATATGTGAAAGAGGCGCAGAAATGTGGTTATCGTTCACGGGCGGCATTTAAGCTCTTAGAAATTCATGAAAAAGATCAAATTTTTCGACGCCGAATGAAGGTGGTTGACTTGGGGGCGGCGCCAGGTGGGTGGTCGCAGATTATTGCGGAGCTTGTTGGCGATGAAGGGGAGATTTTCGCGCTTGATCTTTTGCCAATTGATCCGCTAACCGGCGTTACTTTTTTGCAGGGAGACTTTACGCAGGATGAGATTTATAACCAGTTTTTAACGCTGTTATCTGGGCAGAAAGTTGATGCGGTAGTTTCTGATATGGCGCCAAACATTAGCGGTTTGAAGGCGGTTGACCAGCCTCGTTCGTATTACTTAGCTGAATTGGCGTTAGATTTTGCCGGTAAAGCGCTAAAGAAGGATGGGGTGTTTTTGGTTAAAGTATTTCAGGGTGAAGGTTTTGATGAGTATTTAAAAGGGCTGCGTAAAGTCTTCAAAACGGTTAAAATACGCAAGCCTAAAAGCTCGAGACCAAGATCAAAAGAGCTTTACCTATTAGCAATGGGATACATAGGTTAAATAATTAGTAGTAAATGGAAGGGGTGATGTTTTGAATAATATGATGAAAAACCTTTTTTTATGGTTGATCATAGCGGTAATTCTAATCGCTATTTTTACGAATTTTGGTCCAAAACCGGGCGCTCGAGCGCAGCAATTAACCTACTCGAGCTTTTTGAAGTCTGTTGATAAGGGTAATATTACCTCAGCTGTTATTAGTAATCGTATCATTACCGCAACCACGAAAGATGGGCAAACGGTAACTACTTATATTCCTATGCAGGATCAATATCTTCTGGGTGAGCTTATTAAAAAAGGTGTCAATGTTAAGGGTAAGCCGCCGCAGCAGCGCAGTATGTTGATGCATATCTTTATTAATTGGTTTCCGATGATTTTACTGATTGCAGTTTGGATATTTTTTATGCGCCAGATGCAAGGTGGTGGCGGTAAAGGCGGACCTATGGCATTTGGGCGTAGTCGAGCGCGATTGTTAAATGAAGATCAGATAAAAGTCACCTTTAAGGATGTTGCTGGTTGTGAAGAGGCGAAAGAAGAGGTTGAGGAGCTTGTTGACTTTCTTAAAGATCCTGAGAAGTTTCAAAGGCTTGGAGGTAAAATCCCATGTGGTGTTTTGCTGTTTGGAGCGCCTGGTACGGGTAAAACTTTATTAGCAAGGGCTGTCGCAGGTGAAGCGAAAGTGCCATTTTTCTCAATTGCTGGTTCTGATTTCGTGGAGATGTTTGTTGGTGTTGGTGCTTCGCGTGTGCGTGATATGTTTGAGACCGCGAAAAAACATGCGCCATGTATTATTTTCATTGATGAAATTGATGCTGTCGGTAGACATCGCGGTGCTGGTTTGGGTGGTGGACACGATGAACGTGAACAGACGTTAAATCAGTTATTAGTTGAGATGGATGGTTTTGAAGGCAAAGAGGGCGTTATTGTTATCGCCGCGACCAATCGTCCTGATGTTTTAGATCCAGCACTGTTGCGCCCTGGGCGTTTCGATCGTCAGGTTGTTGTACCTTTACCTGATGTGCAAGGACGTGAGCAGATTTTGAAGGTGCACATGCGTAAAGTGCCGGCGGCAAAAGATGCTGACGCAAGTATTATTGCGCGCGGTACGCCTGGCTTTTCGGGTGCTGATTTAGCCAACTTAGTTAATGAGGCGGCACTATTTGCTGCGCGCGCCAATAAGAAACAGGTTGAAATGCTCGATTTCGAGAAAGCAAAAGACAAGCTCATTATGGGTACTGAGCGCCGCTCTATGGTGATGAATGAGCAGGAGAAGAAATTAACAGCCGTTCATGAAGCTGGTCATGCTATTGTTGGTTTATCTGTACCGGAACATGACCCGGTTTATAAGGTCAGTATTATTCCGCGTGGACGTGCGTTGGGTGTAACACAGTTTTTGCCTGAACAAGACCGTTATAGCCACAGTAAACAACGTTTAGAGAGTCAAATTTCTAGCATGTTTGGTGGGCGTATTGCTGAGGAGCTGGAATTTGGTGCTGAAGGTGTTACGACAGGGGCCTCGAATGATATAGAAAGGGCAACCGACATTGCACGTAACATGGTTACCAAGTGGGGTCTTTCGAGCTTAGGACCAATCACTTTTGGTGAAGATGAAGGTGAAGTTTTTCTCGGGCGATCGGTTACTAAACATAAGGAAATTTCTGATGAGACAGCTGCTGCAATCGATGCTGAAATAAAAACTATTCTTAATCGTAATTACGCGCGGGCTAAAAAGATTATCGAAGGCGACCAGGAAAAATTACTGCTAATAGCTGATGCTTTGATGCTGTATGAAACAGTGGATAATAAACAGTTGCAAGATATTATGGATGGAAAAAAACCACGTAAACCTAAAGGTTGGATTTCTAATAAGAAGAAAGCTGCGGCTAAGAAAACTGCTGCAATAAAAAAAGACGATGCAGATGCTGACGCAGATAATAAGGAGCAAGTTGAAGAATGAGAGCGCAAAGAAAATATTTTGGAACCGATGGTGTTCGGGGGCATGTTGGCGAGTCATTAATTAATCCAGAATTTGTTTTAAGACTTGGATGGGCTGCCGGTAAAGTTTTAGGTGGTAAAAAACCTGGTAAAGTAATTATTGGTAAAGATACTCGTGTTTCTGGTTATATATTTGAATCCGTTTTAGAGGCTGGACTTGCGGCAGCTGGTGCTGACGTACGGTTAATTGGTCCGATGCCAACGCCAGCTATTGCCTATTTAACTAGGACTTTGCGTGCCGATGCAGGTATTGTTATTAGTGCCTCGCACAATCCGTATTTTGATAATGGCATTAAATTCTTTTCTCGTGACGGGACGAAACTTGATGACGATATTGAGATGGCGATCGAAGAAAAATTAGATGAAGCTATGCAGATGGTTAGTGCTGGTAAATTAGGAAAAGTAAAACGTTATCCTGATGCGTGTGGACGCTACATAGAATTTTGTAAAAGTACTTTTGGTAATTTTAATGCGAGTTTAAAAGGTAAAAAGATTGTTGTTGATTGTGCAAATGGTGCAACTTATATCGTTGCCCCGCGTATTTTTAGAGAATTAGGTGCTGAAGTTATTGAGCTAAATGTTCATCCTGACGGATTTAATATTAACGAAAATTGTGGCTCAACTAATCCGGAAATATTACAACGTATTGTGAAGGCTGAACAGGCTGACCTTGGTGTGGCTTTTGATGGTGACGGTGATCGTGTGATCATGGTTGATCATCGAGGTGAGGTCGTGGATGGTGATGAAATTCTCTACATTATTGCCAAACACGGTTTTGTGCAAGGCACATTGCAAGGAGGTGTAGTTGGCACGGTAATGAGTAATCTTGGTTTTGAGCTAGCGCTTCGTAAAGAAGGAATTGACTTTGTGAGGGCGCAAGTTGGTGATCGTTATGTATTGGAGCAATTAAATGCAAAGGGCTGGCAATTGGGTGGTGAAAATTCTGGTCATGTAGTGCACTTGGGAATGACGACAACCGGAGATGGTATTATTACTGCATTGCAAGTTTTGTCAGCTATGGTGGATGCGAATACGTCGCTCTTTGGCGTGAAGTGCGGCATGAAGAAGTTTCCGCAAGTGCTTGTAAATGTAAGAATATCTGAAAAAATCGAGCCGCAAATGTTAGTCGCTGCGCAACAGGCAGCAAAAGAGTTTGAGAAGAACTTAGGTGAGAATGCGCGGGTGTTGTTGCGTCCATCTGGGACTGAGCCACTGATTCGAGTTATGGTTGAAGGTGAAGATGCGGAGTTAGTTGAAAAAGCGGCTCATGAATTGGCAACTATTGTGAAACAGAATATTAGCGGTTAGTAGTTACTAATTAATGATAGGGAGGTTGTTTGATGAAAATTTTTAGATTGTTTGTGGTTTTTCTGTGGGCGTATAGTTGTAGTGTTGCATTTGCACTGACACCCTTATTGGGTAGTACAAATACCGACAGTACAACGTCTGCACCGTATTCTAGCTATACGCTAACCGGGAACGATTTCATGATTTGGAAAGCTCTTGCTAATCCAGATTTTGCGACATTTATTCACAATAAACATCCGCATTTAGCACAGAAAACATTGCGATGGCAGCAAAAGTATATGCCAGACAAATCAGGCAATTATTTGCGATTAGTGGGAAGCACAGCGATGGATTCTCCTGCGATAGCAAAGAAACATATAATGAGTCAAGAAGATTGGGGTAGAGTTCGCGCTTTATATGCTCATTGGAGATCAAAAGAGAATACAAAATAGGGTAGTTATGCTGATATTTAGTGAATACAACCAGGGTTTTTGCTAGACTCAGTAGTTCAGATTTTTACGGTTTTTTATAATTTTGGGTTTTAACAAAAGGAGATAATTATGAAACGAAGTGGTCTTATTATTTTACTGTTTGGGATGTTGGCATTTGGATGCGCTAGCGCTGTGACAGTAACGTTTCAGGGTGCTGATGCTAATGGTCAGCCTTTAGCCGCAAACTCTACTGCTCAACCTGCTTTGTACCTTGTAAAAGGCGCAAAATTTGACAATAAAACTCTTGAGAGGTTTTATGCTTTTGCGGTAAATAAGTTGCCAGAAGTGGGGCTGATTTGTGACGAGTTCTCAGTTAATGAAGCTGGATTACTTGAGGTGCAGGGTAAAGTGGTTTCTGGGCTTAGTAAGCAGCAATCAAACTGGTGGAATATCTGGTTTACTAAGTACTGTAATCAGCTAAATGATGGTATTACTCTGATTTTCAACAATAAAGATTTCTTGGTGAAGAATGCAGATACAAATAAGGCATATCTAACTGCAGAACAAAAAGATCAGGTGGTAGCAGATGTTGCTGGGATTGGAGCTAAGTTAAAGCCAATTACTGCTTTTACAGCGTCACAATATAGTGAGTTTACCGGTATTCTTAGTAATGTGCGTGCGCCAGCAAAAGCTGCACAGTAGCAATCAATACTCTAGGAAACATGTAAACAAAGGGGTGATTTTCACCCCTTTGTTTATTAGAACAGCATATTCTTCTCTCGTTGTAGTCTTTCATATATAATGGCAAAGATTTCCCCGCG
>JAGLTR010000054.1 GCA_023135155.1 Gammaproteobacteria bacterium | reverse complement strand
CTATCCAGTTGAGCTACGGGCGCATATAGCTGAAGCGGGCACCAAGTATAAAAGAAAAACCAAACCACGTACACGCCCAGAATAAAATTCCCCACATTAACACCAGATTTATGTATACTGATCCGACATGGAAGCATCATCACCACCAAAGGTCCTAAGTTCGTTCGCCCTGGCCATGATTAGCGTAGCCGCCATCGTCAACTTAAGAAATCTACCAATTATGGCTAGCGCCGGCTCACACGCTATTGTCTTCTACTGCCTGGCTGCATCCCTATTTTTAATCCCAAGCGCCTTAGTCTGCGCTGAACTAGCCAGCAGCCACCCAGAAGATGGCGGCATCTACCTATGGGTTAAAAAAGCCTTTGGCTACCACCTCGGCTTTTTCACCATCTGGTCAGAATGGTTCAACAACGTTATCGGCTTTCCAGCAACGCTCTCTTTTATCGCCGCCACCATAGCCTTTGTCTTCTTCCCCCATATCCAACAACACAAATATGCACTTTTTGCTTTAATGCTTACCATAATTTGGGGCTGTACATTTTTTAATTTCTTCGGTGTTAAAGTTTCCAGTAGATTAAACATCGTTGGCGCTATTTTAGGCTCACTAATTCCCGGCATTATAATTATCGCCCTGGGATCTGATTGGTTTTTTACTGGCCACCCCATACAAATCAACCTATCGCTTAACCACTTAATGCCCGCAATGCACGGCAACACTCTAGCTCTATTTTTAGGCGTGCTTTTAGGTTATGCCGGCATGCAAATTACCGCTTTTCATGTTACCAACGTAAAAAACCCCGGACGTGATTTTCCGCGCGCAATTTTTGTTGCTGTCATTGCAATTTTAGCCTTAACAATATTTTCATCTTTAGCAATCGCCATGATCGTCCCCCACAAACAATTAAGTTTAGTCTCTGGCGTTATGCAAGGTTTCTACGCATTTTTTCGGGCCTTTCATGTCTCCTGGGCGCTACCAATACTTGCTTCTTTAATTGCCATCAGCGGCATTTCATCACTAAGCGCCTGGTTATTAGCTCCCGCCAGGGGGCTTGCAGTTGCAATAAAACAAGGTAATTTCCCACGCTGGCTGTCATATGAAAATCGTCAAGGCATACCTATAAATATTTTATTAATCCAAGCAGTAATCGCAACCGGATTATCACTAATTTTTATTCTCGCTCCCAATATTAGCACCGGCTTTTGGATGCTATTGGTCTTAACCGCGCAATTTACTTTAGCCATGTACATCCTTATTTTCGCTGCTGCGATTCGCTTACGTTATAAGTATCGCGATATTAAGCGCCCATTTAAAATCCCCGGCGGTAATATTGGCATCTGGTTAGTCGCCGGCACTAGTCTGTTAGTCTGTTGTGGCGGCATTATCTTAGGTTATTTCCCCCCAGCATCTTTAAATATTCACCACATAAAATATTATGAGATGTTTTTAATTTCCGGCAATATTGTCTACCTTGTCATCCCATATATTATTTACAAAACCACAAAAGCTCGAGCTGCGTAAACCATGCTTTTGTAGTACGATAACCTTCCTATGTCTAAAACCAACAAAACACAACAACGCCAACATCTATTGTCTAACGAAAGCATCGGCCGTTTGCTGTTAAAACTATCAGCACCGGCAATTATTGGCATGCTGGTACAAGCCTTTTATAATATTATTGATACCGTATTCATTGGTCACGCGGTTGGCACTCTCGGTATTGGCGGTCTCTCTATCGTCTTCCCATTACAGATTTTCATTTTCGCCATTATGCAGATGATCGGCGTCGGTGCCGCAGCATTAATCTCTATCTCGCTTGGATCCAAAGAGCTAGGCAAAGCCGAACAAGTTCTTGGCAATGCACTAGTAATAGCAGTTGTAACAGGCACCATCTTAGCTATCCTTGGTATCGTATTTAGCAAACCAATCTTACAACTATTCGGCGCCACCCCCAGCATAATGCCCTATGCCAATAGATTTATGCAGATCGTACTCATCGGACTACCATTCACATCCTTTGCTTCAACAACAAATAATATTGTACGCGCTGAAGGCAATGCAAAAACAGCTATGCTCGTTATGATTATTTCAGCGCTCATCAACACCGTTCTCGATCCTATTTTTATTTTCTGGCTGCACATGGGAGTGAGAGGAGCGGCAACTGCAACAGTAATTGCACAAGTGTTTGCCGCGGTTTATCTCTATATTTATTTTGCACGCGGCAAAAGCGCACTAAGTTTTTCAAAGTGTAATTTTCGTTTAAAACTCAACCTATGTCGTGAAATTATCAGCATCGGATTCCCCACTTTTATTCGTGTAGGCATTGGCAGCTTAAGCGTAATTATTGTAAATAATTTATTAGGTTTTTACGGGGGCGACATTTCGATCGCAGCATACGGCATAATTAATCGCGTTATGCAGGTTTCGTTTATGCCAATTTTTGGAGTCGCCCAAGGCATGCAACCAATCCTTGGCTTTAGCTATGGCGCTAAAAAATTCGCGCGCGCCAAAGAGGTTGTCATTAAAGCTTTAATAGCAGGAACCATAATCGCCATAATCCCATTTATCATTATTTTCACCGGTACCAAGATGGTGATGATGATATTCACCACTGATCCACAACTAATTGCTCATGCCAGCCACGCCATCCTATTCGTTGCCGCAACTCTCCCACTCTTAGGCTTACAGGTAACCGGCTCAAGTCTCTTCCAATCTATCGGCAAAGCCAAACCAGCTTTTGTCCTATCGATCTCCAGACGCGTACTTTTCTTCTTTCCGCTTTTACTGTTCATGCCTAAACTGTTCCACCTAAACGGCATCTGGATCTCCTTCCCGATTGCAGACTGCTGTTCTTTTTTTGTAACAATGGCTATGTTCATCCCCCAAATGCGAAAATTTAGACTACAATATAGACAGCAATCTTAGTTAAAACATTATTCGCCAGAGGAAATTAGTCATGCCACCACTACACTTTGAACAAGCAATGACCGAAATTACTATCTGCAAAAATCAAGTAGCAAGCGACCATCTAAGAGAAGATTTATTCGCACATCCAAATATTAAAAGCATAAAAATCAAAGAGAAAAAAAACAGCACCAAAGTTGTTGCTGAAATTAATCGCCATGATAAACGACCATCTCAATCAGCACATACTACTCTCTGGGAAATCATGCAACTAAGCAAACCATGCCCTAGTATTTTCGATAAAGAAGAGTGGATTTTTGATATTAATCAATGGCAGCAAGAAAATAGACCCTATACCATACGCCATATAGCAAACAATATGCATCACTACCCAAACCTTAAAACCCTAACCATTATAGGTAAAATAACGTCCGACCAAGCCATGCAATATGCGACGTTGCTTTTTGAGAAACTAAAAGGACACAGCAGCATCCAAGCACTCCAAATGGGCGACATCGTAATCAGCCATATCAGAATTGCAACACGCCAAAACGAAGTTACTGATTACACCTTGCAATTCTCCGACGGCCTCGCAAATATACATGATATTTTAAACCGCAACTATGAACAGACAATCAGCGCTACCGCTACCCCACGTTCCTCGTTATAATGCGGCTCTTATTAAATGAGCGGGCATAAGCGATGAAACAACAGCTGCAACATCTAATCCACACAGCACTACAACAGCTACAACAAACTGATAAGCTACCAACTGACCTCAGCTATGAAATCAAAATCGATCGTACTCGTGATGAAAAGCATGGTGATTTCGCCACCAATATCGCTTTAATTCTGGCGAAACAAGCGAGCATGAACCCTCGCCAAGTAGCGCAGCTCATAATTGATGCACTCGGAACTTTAGATGTCCTTGAGACAGTAGAGATCGCCGGCCCTGGCTTCATCAACTTCTATCTGACGAAAAACCATAACCAAAAGGTTATTCCAGAAATTCTGCAAGCTGGTGATAAATATGGCCACACCAGCATCGGCGCTAACCAACGCATCAATATCGAATACGTATCCGCCAACCCAACCGGCCCCTTGCATGTCGGTCACGGCCGCGGCGCAGCTTTTGGCGCTACGTCTGCCAATCTGCTCGAAACTATGGGCTTTCAGGTCGATCGCGAATACTACGTGAACGATGCCGGCCGACAGATGCACGTCTTAGCAGTGAGCGTCTGGCTACGTTACATATCGCTTTTCCAAGACCTACCGCATTTTCCTACAAGCAGCTATAAAGGTGATTATGTCATCGACATTGCTAAAGAGCTGCAAACAAAACATGGCAACCACTTTGTTAAACCCATTACAGAGATTTTTTCCAATCTATCAAAAGACAAAGATGACGATGGCGATCCTGAAATTTATATCGACGAACTAGTAAAACGCGCACAAGAACTACTCGGCGAACGCGACTACTCTCTTGTGTTCGATGCCGGCGTACAAACTATTTTAGGTGACATTAAAGAAGACCTCGCTGAATTTGGCGTAACCTTTCAAAGATGGTTCCCAGAAAGCAGCCTAGTAACAAGTGGCGATATTCAAAAAAGCATTAAAAAATTACAAGACACCAAACACATCTACGAAAAAGATGGCGCCTTATGGTTTAAGGCTACCGACTTTGGCGATGAGAAAGATCGCGTGGTTGTGCGTGAAAATGGCATTACCACTTATTTCGCTTCCGATATTGGCTATCACTTAAATAAATACGAACGCGGCTATGATCAAATGATCGACGTTTTCGGCGCTGATCATCATGGCTACGCCCCACGTATTCGCGCCTTTCTGGATGCCGAAGGTTTAGATAAGAATAAATTCAAAGTTTTATTAGTGCAATTTGCAATTCTCTACCGCGGTAAAGAAAAAATACAGATGAGCACCAGAAGCGGAAAATTCGTTACCCTGCGCGAATTGCGCAAAGAGGTTGGTAACGATGCCGCTAGATTTTTCTATATTATGCGTAAAAACGATCAACATCTAGATTTTGATTTAGAGTTAGCGAAGTCACAATCTAATGATAATCCGGTCTATTATATTCAATATGCACACGCCCGAGTTTGTAGCGTTATGCGTCAACTAGTAGAAAAAGAATTCACTTGGGACAAAGAGAACAGCTTAAAGCATTTAGGACTATTAAGCGAAGAGCATGAAAAACAACTGATAAGAAAACTACAAGAGTATTCCGATACATTAGAAAAATCAGCATTAAGATATGAACCACATTTATTAGCCACTTATCTACAAGAACTAGCGCAGGATTTTCACTCCTACTACAACGCACAACAATTTATCGTTGAGAACCCACAACTACGCGATGCGCGTTTGACGCTAATAAATGCAACAAAACAAATCTTAGAAAATGGATTATTACTGTTAGGAGTTTCAGCGCCAACAGAAATGTAATACATATTAGTGAAACCTCTAAACCATCTGGGAAAGAAATGTTTTCATAGACACATCTCTTACTAACAGGAATTAGACAAACCCCTTGTTGCCGGCTTATCCAACACCTCTCGCAACAATTTCTGCATTTCCTCATCCAACTCCCTCATTTCCTCATCCGGTTTTTCCACACCCACCTTTTCACGCACCATATTTTGTCGGCAATTATTATCTGGAGGACCATCCACACCACCATATTGCGGGTCTTCTACTTCCATGACCTCTCCGTTAACAACAGAGCAATGATAAAACGTAAACTTGGGTTTCCGCTGAACCGGTTGCTTCACCCTTATCTGCCAGATACACGATTCTTTTACTTTTTCTTCTACTTTACGTTTTGTCATAGTAAGAAAGCATACTACAAAAACCAACAATAATTATTAAATAAACATTAAAACAGCAATTAATTTGCATATTAACAAGATCAAGCTTTAAACCTGTATCACCTATATCACCTATATCGCTAAGCCATCTGGGAAAGAAATGTCTTCATAGGCACAATCATCGGCTTATCAAGAGCAAAGCAATCTTGATTAATAAATGGCATATCGTATGCAACTTGTAAAACATGCTCTACACCTAAACGCTCTTTAAATTTATATAGAGCCTGATTTATAGACGCTTTACATGAAGACTTAACCTCCACCATTATCCAGGGCTGATCATTTTTTGTTACCAAAAAATCAACTTCATTTTTATCTTTATCACGCAAAAAATGCAGCCCATAATTACCCAACCCAATATCCCGCCATAAATTAACCGCCTTACACAAATGACATGCAACAAAATTTTCTACTCTCGCGCCATAATCGGCAATCAAAGACCAATCCCACAAATAGCATTTAGGCTCTTTAAGCAAAGATCTTGGTATATTCTTTGACCAGGGATGAACAAAAAAACAGTAATATAATGATCGTAAGGTATCCATCCATGTGCGCACAGAATAATCTGACACACGAATATGACTTGCAAGCCGCGAATAATTCACTAATTGCGTCGCTTGATGCTGCAACATAGACGCTAAAAGCTCACATTGAGCAACATCACGAATCTTACTTAAATCACGTAAATCCTCTCGAAATAGCTGATTATGCTTCAAACTCTGCCACTGGTTCAAAAACATCTTATCATGACGAATAAATGGCTCCGGAAAACCACCAAAATTAAATAAATTTGTCCATGTAACATCATCTATTTCTTGCGGAGATACAATTTCCGTTCTTGGGAACTCTACTCTTAAACACTCACTGACATCAAAAGGATATTGGTGATATAAAAAATATCTGCCCATCAAACTATCACCACCTTTCTGATAAACATCTAGACGCGCACTACCGGTTACTATAATTTGCAGCTGAGATTTATAAGTATCATAAAATCCCTTTAAGAAATTCTTCCAACCCGCCATCTTGTGAATTTCATCAAAAATGACAACCGGTTTTTTCGCCACAAGAACATCTAAATTCAACGCTTTGGTAATAGCTTCATACCCTAATACAATAACCTTTCTATCCTCTAAACTATCCCAATTATAATAAACGGCCAATCTCTCTGTTAACAAGGATTTAACCAATGTCGTCTTTCCGACTTGTCTTGGCCCAGTCAAAAAAATCATCTGATCATAACGATCCAGATGGTGCTCTAAAATTGCAGAATATACACGCTTCATGATGCCTCCTTGACGGCAAAAAACCACCATCGACCATTATAAACTACAACTCGAAAAAGTCAAGACCATTCCGAGTTGTAGTTTATAATGGTCGCTTACAATAGCGACAAATCTGGAGTTGGGAGCTACTAGCGTTTGCCCCCACATCTCTAACCACAGAAATATCCTCTAAAAGGTAACCGCTTATCCCATACCAAGATTCGATCCCGCGCACCCGACAGGATCCACCAACATATCATCTGAATTTTGATAATTAATCCGGTATTGTCGCTCAGCATCCTGCCTCGCCAACCTAAAAGCACGCTCTGTCGAGACCTCCCCTAGCCTCTCTTCCATCAATATAGCTTGCCCATTTGGCTGAACACAAAAACGATACCTGAAACACTCGTCATCCTGCTCAATATACTCTAACAACGCCTGCTTCTGCCCCTGGAAATTCAATCCATGCTTAGCATCTGCTGCCAAATGAAATCATCAAGTGCTGCCATGGCGGCGGAACTGTTGGCTCGGGATCAACCCTTTGCACCAAAGATGAAAGTTCTTTTTGAAATGATTGCATAAAAAAACTAACTCTTTTTAGATCTGCGCTATATGCACCTAACAATTTGAATTCATCTGGATCAATATACCTCTTATTTTCAATCTTAGAAAACATACGATCCAAGAAATTATATCGATGCTTCTCCTAGAGGCCATTATCTCTGTTTATATCTTGCTCAAGACATTCAATTTCAACCCACACCTCCTGCATAGCCTTCAGTAAAGCATGCTCATACCTCTTACTATAATCGTGCTGCACCAAATCACATAAATAATCGCTTTGCTCTTGCGCAAAATGCGCAACACTGGCATCGGCAGATGCACTTAGCGTTGCAATATCATCCTCAACAAGACCGGCGTTCACAGCCGAATTATCCAAATGGCTACAACAATCTAAAAACTTACGCAAGATGGCTAACTGCTCACACAAATCCATTTGCTCATCTGAGAAAACCAACTCATCATCCGAACTACCACCATCGACATTCAATCCCAACTTGCTATTTAAATACACGATCATCGCGCTTAGCTGGTCCAGGAATTCTGGGCACCCACCCATAACATACACCACTCTATTTTGAATAATTAGATGCCTATGATAACCAATTGAGATTAAGGTTTTATTAACAAAATTTAGCTACGATAAAACAACGATTATTATCAATCTACTGTGACACTAAAAAACAACGCCAATCTAGTAACAGATTGGCGTAAACTACTAATAACCTCATTATAAAGAACGGGATCCATGACAATACAAGCACCAATACTAAACACGATAATTAGCCACTATATCTCAGCGTGTACACAAAACCCTATTTAAACCGTCAGTTACATACAGCACAATCTTTATATTTTGAAGCCTGATCCATAACCCAGTTTACTGGGCAGGGTTTAGTTTCAGTGCAGTCAACATCATATTGGGTTTTCATAATCGGCTGCACCTGGGATACACAACTTGGAAGATATTTCCCAACGTTAGCCAAGGAGCTAGCTGTAGCATAAGCTGTGGTAAAGTACCATGGCGCATTTGTCGTAGGATCCTTACAAAGACAAAGAGAACCTCTCTTATTTACAAGATCCTTACCCTTCAAATAGCACCCCGAAGGACACGCACCTTGTGCAAAAATAGCAGCAGAAAACAACAACACCACAAAACCTAACGTAACATTTTTAAAACTCATAACAATCTCCTTACAAAATCAATAGGTTACATTGTTAGTGTAGCACACAATAACCGCGAACGAGCATTACCAACATACGAAAAGCTGTCAACATTATGTTGACATAACTCCTGACAGTGCTAACATCCCCTGCATGTACAAGATTGAGCTAGCCACAAAAGCTGCAAAAACCTATCAGAAGCTACCTGAGCAACTAAGGGTAAAAATAAACACTAAGCTAATGACGCTAGCAAAAAATCCGTACGCCAAAAACAATAACGTAAAACCGCTTGTTGGTATGCCCGCCTGTTACAGATTGCGCATTGGCGATTGGCGTATAATTTATGAAGTTATGGACGACAAACTAAAAATATTTGTAATTAAAATAGCACAAAGAAAGGAGATTTATAAGCAATGAATATTCACCCGCAAATTATCCTAAAAGATTCAGTACCTGAGTTTGTCGTATTACCATATCAAGAGTATAAGGATCTACTTGATGTTGCTGAAAAACAAGAAGACATAAACGCGATAAAAGAGTTCCAAGCTGGTAACCAACTAACAATCCCATTATCAATAATACAACACATAACCGATGGCGAGCATCCCGTCAGAGCTTTACGCAAATGGCGTAAAATACCGCAAACTAAACTTGCCAACGAAACCGGTATAACACGGCAATATCTCTGCCAAATAGAAAACAAACAACGCAAAGGCAATGCAAAAGTCTTAAAGAAAATAGCCAGCATCTTACAGGTTGATGTAGATCTACTAATTATTTAGGCAGACAAATTAGCATAAGCCGCAACCAGCCACTTCGTCCCGTGACGGGCAAATTGCACTTGAATTCTAGTGTGAGAACCTGAGCCTTCGTAATTTAAGATTACACCTTCGCCGAATTTCTTATGCTGCACTTGCTGCCCAACTTTTAAACCCGTATCCGCAATTTCACTGGCGACGTTATAACTTGGCTTTTCAACAAAAGTCGTCGGCCTGGTAATTTGCGTAACCGCTCCATAAGATTCAATTAACTCTTTCGGAATTTCGCGCAGGAAACGTGATGGCTGACGATAATTTTCTATGCCATAAACACGTCGACTATTCGCATAAGTTAAATATAATTTCTGGCGCGCACGCGTCATACCTACATAACAAAGCCGACGCTCCTCTTCTAATTTTTCTTCATCGAGCGACATTTGATGTGGAAACAAACCGGCTTCCATGCCCGCGATAAATACGATCGGGAACTCTAGACCTTTAGCGGAATGTAGCGTCATTAACTGCACGCTGTCTTCGGAGGCATCAGCCTGTCCCTCGCCCGCCTCTAGTGCTGCATGCGATAAGAACGCAGTTACTAGATCATCATTCTCTTCAACCTCGAACTGACGCGCGGCGCTGATTAACTCATTTAAGTTCTCAACACGCGCTTTGCCTTTCTCTGATTTATCGTTATTAAAAAATTCGCGCAAACCACTACGATGCAACACATGTGCAATAGCCTCTGGCAGAGTTAAATCAGCAATCTCTTCGGCAACATCTTCCATTAATTGAATAAAACCACTCAGTGCATTCGTGGCACGCCCACTAAAACTATTATTACGCAACATCTGGCGCGTTGCTGCAAAAAGCGACGAATCTTCGCCGCGCGCATACTCGCGAACTTTCGTTAACGTTACATTACCAATACTTCGCGCTGGCGTATTAACAATACGTTCAAAAGAGATATCATTATCACGATTCATTAACAGACGTAAATAAGCCAAAGCATCTTTAATTTCTGCACGTTCGAAGAACTTCATACCACCATAAATGCGATAAGGAATACCCTGCAATAATAGCTGCTCTTCTAAAACTCGCGACTGCGCATTCGAGCGATATAAAATTGCGGCTTCGCTCCGCGCCACACCATTGCGCAGATGTTCAGAAACACTATCAATAATATATTTCGCTTCATCGACCTCGTTATATGCGGCATAAACAGTAATTAAATCGCCAGCCTTATCTTCCGTCCACAACTCTTTCCCTAAACGATTACAATTATTTTCAATAACGCTATTGGCAGCAGAAAGAATATTCTTCGTCGAACGATAGTTTTGTTCTAAACGAACAGTTGTCGTATTACTAAATTCACGGGTGAAGCGATGAATGTTTTCAATCTTCGCGCCACGCCAACCATAAATAGATTGATCGTCATCACCAACTGCAGTTAAAAAAGCATTCTTACCAGCTAACATTTTTAGCCACGCATATTGGATACTATTAGTATCCTGAAACTCATCAACTAAAATATATTTAAACCGATCCTGATAATGAGCTAATAAAGTCGCATCTTTTAACCAAAGCTCATGTGATCGCAACAGTAACTCCGCAAAATCCACCAAACCATTTTGCTGACAAACTCGCTCATACTCACGATAAACTTTAGTTAACTTCTCAACCAGATAATCACCACTATCTTGAATATTTCCAGCACGCACACCTTCATCTTTTTTCCCATTAATAAACCACTGCGATTGTCTTGGCGGCCATTTCTCAGTATCGAGCCCCATAGCTTTATGAATACGTTTAATAATGCGCGACTGATCTTCACTATCTATAATCTGAAACTGTTGCGGCAGATCTGCTTCCTGCCAATGCGCACGTAACAAGCGATGTGCCAAGCCATGAAACGTTCCAACCCACATACTATGCAAAGGCAACTGCAGAATATCACCCAAACGCTCACGCATCTCACGTGCCGCCTTATTGGTAAAGGTAACCGCTAAGATGTTAGCTGGGGTAATCGGCTCATGCTGTAGCAGCCAAGCGATACGACTAACCAGCACGCGCGTCTTACCACTGCCAGCACCAGCTAAAACCAACTGATGCCCAGGAGCAGCCGCAACCGCCTCGCGCTGCTTAGGATTTAAAGCGTTTAGATATTCGATATGTGACATGGAGCGCATTGTAACTTATGTAATACGACGGTGGGTAGTAACAAACATGATTAAGATCGAATGATCAAAGACTCGAAAACAACACTCAGAACACCAAACCAACTAAAGGCGTTCTGAATATTAACAAAAACCACAAAATTAGCTTGGACAGCAAGCACAACCGCATGACATCGGACACTCACAAACCTCCCCCAGCTTAGGGCTCTGCACAAGCTTCTTGGTTATCTTTATGCTATCACCTTAGAAAATCCTTATATACAGCTACAATCACCGTATTTGATACGATCTTGTTTTTTGCCTCTGCTGTGTTATTTTAGATAAAAACACTCGATAATATAAAGGTCAACGCTATGCCAACACCCGCATCACCCAACGAAATATTTATTCAGGCTATGACTTATGATGTCACACAAAAATTAATAGGCATCGTCCAAGCATATTCCCTCGCGATCGAACATAAAGTAAAGGATGAGGCCTTATTGCCCGCGATCCGTAAACAGCACAAAGAAACGGTAAACACACTGCTAAATGAAGGCGACCTCACTAAGACAATCCCTGAAAAATACAGCCTAGCCAAATTAGAAACTGCTTTTGTAAAGGACAAATTACAACAAGAAGCCATGATCGACGTCGCCCTAAATTTATTCAAAGAACATTACAACGAAGCAAAAACATTATTACAAGAAGCTATTACCACAGAAGGTGAACATACCGCCACAGCTATAGCCGAATTAACAGCGCTAGCCTGGTGCGAAAATAACGAAGAAGTTGCACAATCAGCGCTTAAATCAGCAACTGAAAATACTCAAACAAACCTTGCAGGTGAATTATTTAGATTAGCAGAGAAATTACACAAAAATAACCCACAAATCGCATCACGTTTATTTACTGAAAGTATTAAAGCTGGCAAAAATGATATTACAACCACACAATGTGAAGATTTTTTGTTCACAAGAATTCCTCAGCCATCAGCCAACTCCGCTCTACAACTTATTAATTGCAGCAAAGTACAACCAACTACTCTTGCCATAATAGGAAAAGCTGCCAGACAACAGCAATATCATGGAATTGCGTGTCAATTCTTTGCTACTGTTAAAGAAAATGATAGTAATCACAAAAATACAGCAATAGCTGAATTAATAGCACTCTATTACATTACCAACCGCATCAATGACGCTGATACTACCTGTTCTGAATTAACAGAAAACTGCACTCCAAAAAAAGCAGTCGATTTATTAACCGAATTGGCCAGCTACTACCATATACAATCCAAGTCAAAATCTTCTTGCCCATCTTTTCTATATGCACAAACCATCATAATAACAAAAGAGATAGACCTGCAAGCTTGTAAAAAATTCAATTTACAAGCAGAGCATATTGCTATGGCGCTTAATAAAGTAGGCGCAGATATATCGCAAAATAACTTATTAGCATTAACAGAATACGTCGCGAACCTACCTGAAGAACACGCCGATATTAACGAAATAATTAAACGGATAGCTTTTATCACATCTTCTTTGTACGCACAAATTATAGTACAAACAAAAAACGTAGACCCAAACGCCTGCCGAAGGCTCAATCTACATGCAGAGCATATTAATACCGTGCTCGAAAAAGCAGGTGCAGAATTATCGCAAGAGAGTTTATTAGTATTAACAGAATGCGTCGCGAACCTGCCTGAAGAACACACCGATATTAACGAAATAATTAAACGGATAGCTTTTATCACATCTTCTTTGTACGCACAAATTATAGTACAAACAAAAAACGTAGACCCAAACGCCTGCCGAAAGCTCAATCTACATGAAGAACATATTAATACCGTGCTCACAATGGCAGGTGCAGAATTATCGCAAGAGAGTTTATTAGTATTAACAGAATACATCGCGAACCTGCCTAAAGAACACGCCGATATTAACGAAAGAACTGATACGCTATTATTAGCAACAGGTGTCGAAAATAGCCCCTATATTTCTCAATGTCATACCTTAATGCAAGCCTCTATATCCACACTTGGCGCTGAGACAAAATCCACACTCTATTGGCGAAACAAAATGTTAACCGCAGCAACGGTAAATCCAGAGGTTATTACTACCGAGTACTGCAAAAAAAACAAATTCTGTCCCGACATAACCAATCAGCTCGCTGTAGCAATAACCAAAGCAGCTGAAAACCAAGCAACTGCGCTAATACAATTGTTAGAATATCGTAAAAATGATACTGAGTTTGTACCTCACGTTATCAGCGCCGTTGTAGAACATATATCCGATCCTGACAAGCAGGTTAGCTGCCTTCAAGCTATAGAATATTTTCTAGTGAATACATACGCAAAAAAACCAGAGATTTTCCTCGTTGCACAACTTCAAATTTTCGCACTATTAGCATGGAGAAGAATTTCAACAGCTAACGCAGATCAATATGCATTGGCATGTTTGTATGCATATTTGACATCTTACAAATGTTACAAGTACCACGCTATGTTCAAAATGCTCCAGCCAACAAAGTTTAGCAACGGAGAAATAAAACCAAAAAGATATTCACCACAAAATTATTATTCCACTTTGATAGATGCCAAGGCATACTTGCTATATTGGCGACTTGTCGGTAAGACATCTTGGCAGGGCCAATGCACCGACAACGACACATTAAATACAATCACTAACCTCTTAGTATCACCAGGAGGCGAGCAGATAGATGAGCCAATAAAATTTATAGCAGAGCACCTAGGAAATTACGATGAAGATACGCGAAATGAATTTCTCGATAACTTAAGCTTATGGAATAAATTCCAGTTATTACAGCAATACCTCAAACACAACGCATTAAGGCAAAACACACCCAATAGATTTGAAAGTTTTCGCGGTCCACTCACAACAGGATACGGAAAACTCACGACGTTCAAAAGCTCAGGCTACCATCCCAATGGAAAATTTATACGTCATTATAATTCCCAAGGATATTATAGTTGTGGTCGTCGTGGAGACGGACCACTAAGGGCATTAGGAAGATATCTGATCACGGGTAATTTTATAAACATCGTTTACCTACCACAAGTAGCCGACGGGCTTATAATCTCACAAGAAATGCTCGAAAAAATGCTTGCATGCACTAACGAAGAGCGACACCTTGACCCAATTACTCAATTACAAGACCTCGGTCATCCCTATTTTGCGCTATGGACACAAGAAATATCGAAATCATGCCACCAACAACCAGGCGCTCAAACAACTCCATTAAGGAAAGCGTTATTCGGCGAAGAAATAGACGCTAGTTTGCTGGATGGAACGTTCTATAAAAATGAACCGACCGCAGCTCGCTACTGCCAATTGTACTGGACTGCACGACAAAAAATAAAAGAAGATAAGGAATCAGCTAAACAAGCAGTCTCAATTTTGATATCAAAAGAAGCCCATAAGCTTATCGAAGAGTTCCCGCAATATAACACTTTAGCTGATATTTTTGGCGCAATAATTGGGAGTCTGAAAAACAACCTAGATAAAAACGTCATAACACGTAACGCCATTTTAGATATATTATATATCTGCGCAGTATTAAGTGTTCGCGTTTTCAAGAATACTGACATTAATAAACACATGGTCATTTATAAAAGTTTTGAACATATGCAAGAGCTTTTACCATATGCTCTACCAGGAAAATTAGATCGATTTGGCAATGATCATTTCAAAGCTATATTCATTGATATGTTGATAAAATACGGCTATGTGCCAAAATTACCTGAAAGAAAAAAAGTATCTCGTTGCGAAATCATTGGCCTGAAAAACCAACGATTAAGTCCCTTAGAAAGCCGATACAAACTAGATCTTATCGCGCAACCAACAACCAAAGAAGAAATCGAACTATGTTTACAGGATCATTTAAATGACATAAATGTCCCATTTTTCTCCACAGAACAATTGCCAACTTATATCGTGGGAGATTACCCTGCAGCTAAGCTATGGAGAAAAACAATTTTTGATTTTATTACCCGTTATTTAGATGAAGAACGAGCGCTTACATTATTAAAAAGACTTACAGATAATTGCGAGATGCGTGACGAAACCCTACAACTTATGCAAGAGTTACGCACTCAGGGAACTGCAGTCATACTGCAACAAATGTATGCGCACGCAATAGCGCCATTTCCAGAAAATGAAATTGAAGCACAAGAGTATTTTAATGATTATGTTGCTCATCAAGAAATGCGCGAGCATATCGAGGCAATAATACGGCCACAAGCCGGCAACACCCCACGGGCAAACAACGAAACCGAACAAACTTGCCAAAATTGGTTCGCTAATAAGTTTTTTAAACAATATCAAACATCTGAAAAAGAGCACTTACTACTAACAATCACAACAATTCATCCCTTCTGGTTACCAGCACAATTGCCTTCTATACGCAACTCCGAACTTCGCTCAGAAAAAAATGCATTAGCTTGGATGTATAATCACGACATAATTCCATGCACTAATGCAACAGAATTCAGCGAATGTCTATGGGATTATGCACGTGGATTTTATGGCGTTACCGACTTTTTTGATCGCTCACTCTGGCAAAATAACGAACTAGTACAAACAGTGATAACTAGCGCAAATGATGCAAATGGAAAAAACAATAACCACTGGTCCGACCTGTTTATTGGATTAATTACACACAAACCTGAAATGAAAATAGCGCTAACAACCATTCTAAAACGACTTAAACCAAGCTGGGATAAAAACTCCAACCCACAAAATCACACGACTAACTGGACTATTTTTGAAGAGAAACTACAGAAAGCACTACAACATCCTTCTGCACTTATATATCCATCAGCACCAACAATTAGCGAAACTGACCGCTCAGATGTTAACACAGACACAGAAAATCATTCTGGCTTATACCCAAATTACCCCTACTTTTTTTCTGATCAAACGCCTCCTAGCGCACCTACAGATCCAGAGCCATACCAGAAACAGCCATTACAGCCCCAACCGGCCTAAGATACTGCATAAATTCAGCATCACTAAAGTTCATTCCAAAAAAAGACCTACAGAAAGAGGGCTATGGAAAATATTTAACACTTTTTGAGAAAACACATCCACAGGTGAAACAATAATCTCAATAAAAAGACTACTGCAAACCAATAATAGTGCATACAACTGTCTCAATCGTTCAACGTCATTCCGCGGCTTAACCGCGGAATCCATAACACACTGCGTACACTCCTGGATCCCGTATCAAGCACGGGATGACGCGGGTAATAAATAATTATCTACGATCAATCAGCTGCCAATAAAAAATCTTCCAGCAATACACCTTTCACTGTTGCAGTTGAAAATTTTGCTACATTAACAACTGTTAAATTATTCCCTGGAAACTGCTGCACAAACCAAGAAAACTCTAGTGGATTGCAACGCCCTCTTTTAACCTCAATAAATTCTCGATTATGCACCACAAAATCAAGCTCATGTTTATCATTTTGCCAAAAGGCTAATGGCGATAATATATCCTCCCCTGCTATGGCCGCTCGACGCACTAACTCCTGGGCTACCAACCATTCAAGCCAAATTCCTTGCGTCATTTCTGGTAAAGACAAAAAATCATCAGGCCGACGAACTGCAGCCGCATGATAAACAACCGCCGCTAAAAGATTTGTCACATGATACTTACAGGGCTTACGTAAAATTAATAATTTTTTATGCTGATCCCACGGATACGATGGCACAATACAACCTAAATCCTGCAACACTTCTATATAACCTGCAGCAACAGTATTATTTGCCAAGCCTGCTTCACGCGCGACTTTTGCCTGCCCAACCGGAGTTCCTCCTAAACGAAAAATTGTTCCAAAAATATTATACAATGAAATCCGCGACCGCCCAGTTGCCGCAACTTCACCCTCAATCCAATCGCGCACAAGTTCTACGACATATTCTGGAATAACACCATGCGCCGCTAACTCTGAACAAGCAATTGGCGAACCACCAGATAACAAATAGGCTATCAAACATTTATCCCCCAATTTTTCGCCACAAACACGATGAAATTCACGATATGAAATTGGCGTAAATAAATATGTCGTTCTGTCCAGGCGACCCTTACGTCCAGGCAATCTCTCCGCGCCACGACGCAAATCAGTTGCCTTTGAACCGGTAGTAATTAACAAAACCTGCGCCAAACTACCTTTATCTGCCAAACGTTTCAGCGCGATTTCCCATTTTGGAATGGCTGTAATTTCATCAATAAATATTCGCCTAACCGCAGCACCTTCAACAAACATAGGCACAAGCAATTCGATTTCATGCTCTAACTTATCGACATCCAAAAGATATTCACCATTTAG
>JAGLTR010000053.1 GCA_023135155.1 Gammaproteobacteria bacterium | reverse complement strand
TATCATGGAGTCGTTACCAGGTCGTCGTGTCGGTAAGGGCTTAACTTATGGATTGTTTATTTGGCTTGTTGGTTGGTTGCCAATAATTGCTTTTGTTGGTTTTATGACGCAAATTAACGATGCGGTAATTATCTATTGGCTGGTAAATCTATTAGTGATTAGCTTGTGGCAGGGTGTGGTTGTTTCTGTAATATATCGTTAAGGCTGTTTTTAACGTTGTTGACTATTCTGGCATTCATTCCCGAAAAGTCATGACTATTCAGGAATGCGGTCCTGTTTGGTCAGAATTTGTTGGGTAGATCTTGGGCGATCTTGTCGAGGATGCCGTTGACGTATTTATAACCCTCTTGTGCACCATAGGTTTTGGTGTTTTCTAGTGCTTCGTTAATTACGACTTTGTAAGGGATGTCATCGCGGAAGAGTAGTTCGAAAGTTGCTAGGCGTATGATTGCTAACTCAACTGGATTTAATGCGGTTAATTTGCGGTCTAGTTTTGGTTCGATGGTGGCATCGATTTTTTCTAGATTACTAACAACGCCAGAAACTATCTCTGCAAAATATTTTAGATCCGCTTTTTTGGGATTACTTTTTTCAATAAATTGTTCTTTAATTTCGTCAATGTAGCCGACATCATGTTGCCATTGATAAATTGCTTGTAGCGCTAGCTGTCTAGCTTTTCTTCTTGCGGATAAGTTCATTCAGTCACCAGGGTTTCGATTTCAGCACGGAAGGCATTAATGTCTTGGAAACTGCGGTAAACAGAGGCAAAACGTACGTACGCCACATGATCGAGAGTTTTTAATTCTTTCATTACAATTTCGCCCAGCATCAATGAGCTGATTTCGCGCTCACCGGTAGCACGCAAGGCGCGTCTCACGCGATCAAGCATCTGCTCTAACTGTTCAATGCTAACAGGACGTTTTTCGAGAGATTTTTGGAGGCCGCTTACCAATTTTGTTTCGTCAAATGTTTCGCGCGAACCATCGCGTTTAATAATACGAGGTAAAACCAGCGCTGCATTTTCGTAAGTAGTAAAACGTTCTTTGCAATCAAAACATTCACGTCGACGACGAATTTGATTGCCTTCGGTGACTAATCTTGAGTCAATTACTTTTGTATCTTCAGCTCCGCAGAATGGACAATACATTTTAATTTTCCTTTTTTAATTTTTATAAACTGGAAATAATTTACAAATATCTAATACTTTAGTTTTTACGCTGTTAATTGTTTCTTGGTTTTCGATATCATCGAGAATATCACAAATCCAGTGCGCAATTTCAGTTACTTCCTTTTCTTTAAAGCCGCGCGTTGTTATTGCGGGTGTGCCTAAGCGCAAACCGCTCGTTACAAATGGCGAGCGTGGGTCGTTCGGAACGGTGTTTTTATTCACGGTAATATTGGCGCTGCCTAAAGCGCATTCGGCATCTTTACCGGTAATGCCTTTGGCGACTAAATCCACTAAAAACAGATGGTTTTCGGTTTTGCCGGAGACTAAATCAAAACCACGTTCGTGTACAACTTTTGCCATGGCTTTAGCATTTGTTACTACTTGTTGTTGGTAGATTTTGAATTCAGGTTGTAATGCTTCTTCAAATGCTACGGCTTTGGCGGCGATAACATGTTCTAGTGGCCCGCCTTGCATGCCCGGGAAAACGGCCGCCTGGAGTTTCTTTTCTATTTCGGGATTGGCTTTGGCCAAAATAATGCCGCCGCGTGGGCCGCGCATGGTTTTATGGGTTGTGGAGGTAACAACATCGGCATAAGGAATTGGTGATGGATATAAATCGACAGCAACAAGTCCGGCAACATGAGCCATATCGATGACTAAATAAGCGCCAACGCTATCAGCAATAGTACGGAATCTCTGCCAATCGACAATTAGTGAGTGGGCGGAAAAGCCAGCCATAATTAATTTTGGTTTATGCTCGCGTGCTAAGCGTTCGACCTGTTCGTAGTCGATAGCGCCTGTGTCAAGATCGACGCCATAAGCATGCGCTTTGTAGAACTTGCCGGAAAAATTAACGCCGAAGCCATGGGTTAGGTGGCCACCGTCGTTTAGCCCCATGCCCAATATTGTGTCGCCTGGGTTGATAAGAGCCATGTAAACAGCGGCGTTGGCTTGCGATCCGGAGTGTGGTTGTACGTTGGCATAGTCAGCTTTGAAGAGTTTTTTCAGGCGTTCGATAGCTAAAGTTTCAATCACATCAATGTGTTCACAGCCGCCATAGTAGCGTTTGCCTGGGTAACCTTCGGCATATTTATTGGTCAGGACTGAGCCTTGTGCCTGCATGACGCAAGGGCTGGCGTAATTTTCTGAGGCGATGAGCTCGAGGTTTTCTTCTTGGCGTTTGCTCTCATTTTCTATGGCAGCCCAAAGTTGTGGGTCAAAATCGGCAATGTTCGTGTTTTTATCGTACATATTTCTCCCCTTAGCTTTGATTGTGCGTGCATTCTACTCGTGATGGGGTTTTTCGGCAAATGGGGTGACGCGGTAGTCCCAACGTCATATTCCGCGGCTTGACCGCGGAATGACGGCGGTTTTAATAAGCTCTGATTGCATGGATGTTATGACTGTGTATTTTCTGCAATTTAAGCTACAATCCGCGCGTTATTAATAGTTAAGAGAGGGTGTGTGATGACTGTTGCAAACGAAGGGGCGCAGAATATGGCTGAAGCAATTAATTGGCGTAATTTATCGCTAGGTGTTATTGGGTTAACCTTAATTATTATTGGAAATTTTTTACCGCCATTACTTGTTCAAAAAGAATTATATATGCTTGGTAGTGTGTTTTTATTAACCTCTTCGATTTTAGAAAAACATACTTTTTTTGTGATTCTACAGGTGGTAGTTTTAGCTGGAACTATTATTGCTTTTGCCCCTATAGGCGCAGTGTTTAAAGCTGCAGTACCAATTGGATTAAGTATTATTGCTATTATCTATTTTATTACGCAGGGTATGCTGAAAGATCTACACTCTATTGTTGGTATTATTGGTTTGGTTTTTTTAGCTGCGGGTTATGCGATCTCTAATCCGATTATTTATTTGCTGGGTGGTTTTTTCTTGGCGATATATTCTTTTATTTCTTATCGCCATGGCCACAAAATTGGTCTGATCTTTTTTATTCTGAATGTTGTGTTCACCTGCACCGCTGGGGTGGCTGTTTATCATATGTTTCAGTGATGTTGGAGACGCGATAAATCGCGCTGTGTCTAATCTGGCTCGTAGAGACGCCCAACCTGGGCGTCTTTTCATGATTTATGAGACGCCCAGGTTGGGCGTCTCTACGAATCCTATGTCTCTTGTCGTTGATTTTTTTTTGCGTTCTTAATATTATTTTAAGCTTACTTGACTATAATCTTCTCCATGATTCTTTTCTCCATGATTCTTTCGATAAGTGAGGTGAGTTATGACTAAGCAGTCTTTTTTTGGTGAGGCGCCATCTGCGCCGCAAAGTTCTACTAAGGCTGAAAAGAGGCCGACAAATTCTGGTGGTGGTAGTACCTCGCCTATAAGCATTCCTAATAGTCCGCGGCGTGTCGAGGATGAGTGGGGCCCGTATGGTCCTGATTCTGATGATCAGTCGGGTAGATTAATTGGCTCTGGTTCTTCTAAGGGAGTTCCTGGAAAAAATGGGATGGCTCCTTAGTTGTTTAAATAAACGTAATTATTCAGCGCCGTGAACT
>JAGLTR010000052.1 GCA_023135155.1 Gammaproteobacteria bacterium | reverse complement strand
CGAGAAATGGCTGAATAGTTACAAATAAACATAATTGCACTACTACTTCATAAACTCTGCAGAGCGTTAGTTAAGTTCTTCACAGCTATTATTTCCATATTCGGAATAGGTTTTTTCGGCGCATTCGCTTGTGGGATGATCGCCTTTCTAAAGCCATGTTTGGCCGCCTCTTTTAACCTCTCTTGACCGTTTTGTACGGGTCTTATTTCACCTGATAAACCTACTTCGCCGAAGACTATCAGGTTTGGTGGTAGGGGGTGGTTTTTTAGGCTGGAAACGACTGCTGCTAGAATAGCTAGGTCTGCTGCGGTTTCGAGAACTTTTACGCCACCAACTACATTCGCAAAGACATCCTGGTCATAGGTTGGAATGCCGCCATGGCGATGCAAAACAGCGAGTAGCATTGCTATGCGGTTCTGTTCTAAGCCGACGGTAACACGACGCGGATTGCCTAAGTGAGTTTCATCGACTAGTGCTTGTACCTCTACTAAGAGTGGACGGCTGCCTTCCCAGCTGGTCATGACAACGCTGCCTGCTACCGGTTCCGTATAGCGCGAGAGGAAAATTGCGGAGGGGTTGGTCACCTCTTTTAAGCCGAGGTCGGTCATTGCGAAAACGCCCAATTCATTAACAGCGCCGAAGCGGTTTTTAATAGCGCGCACAATGCGATAGCGGTTATGACGTTCACCTTCAAAATAGAGTACGGTATCGACCATATGTTCTAAAACGCGTGGACCGGCGAGGGAGCCGTCTTTGGTTACGTGGCCAACAAGAAAGAGCGAGGTGCCTGTCTGTTTGGCAAAGCGCACTAATTGGGCGGCGCTTTCACGTACTTGGCCAACGCCACCAGGGGCAGATTGGATGTTGTTGGTGTAAATGGTTTGGATCGAGTCGATAACTAGAACCTTTGGACGCTCTTTTTTTGTCTGGTTAATAATGGTTTCAACATTGGTTTCAGCAAGCATGCGGAGCGAGTCTTGTTGTAGACCTAAGCGATGGGCGCGCAGGGCTACTTGTTGTAGAGATTCTTCGCCAGTTACATAGAGACACTCATGTTGGCGACTTAAATTGCAGAGCGTTTGTAAGAGTAGGGTCGATTTGCCAACACCAGGATCGCCGCCGACAAGCACGACTGAGCCGGTGACGAGTCCATTACCAAGAACGCGATCTAGTTCGCTGATGTTAGTTAGAATTCTAGATTCATTGATAACATTTATGTCGGTGAGCTTAGTGATTTTGCTGGCTTCATCAGCATAGCCAGTGAAGCGCGGATTAGTTGTGGGGGCGTTAAAGCTCTCCTCAACTAAGCTATTCCAGGCGCCACATTCAGGGCACTGGCCGATCCACTTTGGAAATTGGGCGCTGCATTTTTGGCAGGTGAAGATGTTTTTGTTTTTGATGTTGGGCATGCGGCGATTATACTCAGCTGATTAGGCTTGCGTAAGTCATTTGTGAATATCGTAGTTGATACGGGTTGTAAAGTGGGTATTCCTTATTACAATGGCGCGACTGATTGCAAGAGTTTTAAATGACGAATTTTTTCCAAAATGGTGATGGTAATGTTGATGCCGAAAAAAGAGTGCATGTTGTTGCGCTCGATTATGATGGTTGTATAGGGAATGAAGTGTTTGTTAGTAAGCTTCGTAAATATGCTGGGGGAAGGCCTTTTTTTGGGCCGCAGGAGTTGATGCTTGCTGTTGCGGAAGCGCATGCCCATTTATTTCGTGGTTTTATGGAAGGACTTGATGCTCATGAGAATAAAATATTGTCAGGGTCTCTGCGTCAGAGTATTTTTCTTGAACAATTAAATATGAAAGAAAACAACAATGGTTCTGCATTTTATGTAATACCCTTAATAAAGGAAATTATGCAGATAGTTTATGATGATAATAAAATTAAGCGGAGAGTATATTTTGATAGCTATTTGTTATCAGAGGATTTCGTGCGAGATGGTCAGGAATGCACTATAGATTTCAATAATTTGAATGAGCTGACAAATATTTCAAAGAGGCGGTTAAATATGTATTCGCATTGTGCTTGTGATTCTAGTAAATTTCTCATGTTGTATGCGCATTTGCATAGGCAGGCTATAGCTTATCCGGAGCAACAAGTTGTCTATTCTTTATACGACGATAACAAAGATGTATTGCATGGTTTGGCGGCTTTTTTTTCAACAGAAATGGGACTGCAACTAATACCTAAGAATGTTACTGTGGAATTATATAGATATGGTGATTCTTATACAGATGATGGGGATTGTGATTGTTTTGGCCCGGAATTGTATACGGAAAAGTTGGTTGGTTTGGGGGCGTGTGATTATAATTATAATTTACATATTATTGGATTGGCGGAATTATTTGCTAGAGATAAAGATATAGATATTAATTGCGTAGATTTTGAGTGGAGAAAGGTCAAGGGGAGTTTTCTAGATTATATTGCTCGCAATGAGGATGATTTTATTGCATGGATAAAGATGAGGCAGATGGCTCCAGTTCCAGAGAATTATTTAAGTAAGACTGTTGTTCAATTACAATTGATGGCATAAAAAAGGCCGAAATGTTTCGGCCTTTTTTTGTTCTCTATTTTCTAGTGGCAATATGAAGTTTTAATTACTTTCTTCGCGCCAGATGCATATTTAATAGTTGTTACTCTGACCAATTTGCAGCGACGACCATCGCGACGGTAGTAAGTGCGAATTGGGCGTACTTTGTATTGGGTGCGAGTTTTACTATTGGTCCAAGTTGCCTCTTGGCCAACTGGTACGGAAGCCATGGCTTGGTTAGCATTAACTTGATCTTGGCGATCCATATCTGCGCCGATGGCTGAGCCTAGAAGACCACCTGCTACTGCACCAGCTACGGCTGCAAATGCTTGGCTGTCACCGTGGAAAACTGATGCGCCTATAATGCCGCCAGCTAAGCCACCTGCTACGGTGCCGACTTGTTGTTTGGTTACGGTGCCGTTCGGGGTGCAAGCGCTAAGGCTGGCTGCGAGAATGGCTGTGGCTACAATTGTAAAGAATCTTTTCATCATGGGCTCCTGTTTGACCTGTCGGTTAAGGGTGCATTTATAGCCTATAAGTCGTTAAATTTCCAGTGTTTTAATCTAGAGAATAATTTTGTTTGGAGATTAAAGAATGCGGTATTATAAAAATAAAAAAACCCGCGGTTAGGCGGGTTTTTAGTAGTATCTGCTAGTTCCTGCTAGGAGGGGCATGTGATGGTGTTACATACGGCGTATATTATTGAATCTTCCATAGCCTCGTTAACTGCATTTATGATTTTGTTAAAATTGGCAAGGGGAATCCGTATTATTGTGTAAGACACAGCATAATACTGTGGAGATGCAGAACTGTTTGCTTCTCCGACAGTAATTTGTGTTGAGGTACGGAGGTTCATGTATGTGCCATTTTTTGACGTGGAAGGTGCTGTAGCGTGAAGCGCTCCGGTTGTTACGCGTTTAGCACTATTGATCGTAATGCGGCCTATATCACTGTCATTTTTTAAGCCTGTCAGTTCTTTGATTCTTGTTTTAAATTTGGTGGCTAATGTATTAATAGGCAGGGCCATTGGGGCTTTCGCAAAAGATTCGACGGTAAAAGCTTTTTGTGCCAACGCACTTGTTCCAGCCAGCAATAGGGAAGATACTAGACCGATCTTGAAGAAATTAATAATTTTCATGATAACTTTCCTTGTGTTATTAAGTTTATATAAAATAGGATTAAGGAAGTCCTTATATCCTAATGATAATTTAGACTATTTTGTTGTTTTTGTCAATGCCCATGCTTTGTAGGACGCGGGCATCCAAATTTCACTGGTCTATCAGGATTCAAGTATGAGATCGGCAAAGCTTGAGTTGTAGTTGGGGCTTCGATAGAATACGCAGCTTGTGCCGGGGTGGCGAAACTGGTAGACGCGTCAGATTCAAAATCTGATGGTGGCAACACCGTGTCGGTTCGAGTCCGACCCTCGGTACCACCACGTTTTTCAAACGTGGTGTCGCGCCAAAGCGCCAGCGACGGCGGACAAGATTCTGTAACTACCCCCGATTAATCAAACAAACGTAGCTTCAAGTGCGTTAATTTTTTGAGCAAGCATTCCGTAGAGACGCCCAACCTGGGCGTCTCTTGAATTTAGAAAAGACGCCCAGGTTGGGTGTCTCTACGAGAAATGAGCGATTCCATTGTTGGTGGGGTCATTGACGGCGCGGCATTATGGATTGATAGATGTGAAGGGCTGTTATGCTATACTGCCGCGCATGAATGTAGCTGATTTTGACTTTGATTTACCTCGTGAATTGATTGCGCAGTTTCCTTGTCAGGAACGTACTGCTAGCCGACTATTGTGTCTAGATAAAAATAGTGGTGCGCTCAAGCATCAGCAGTTTAGTGACATTGTTTCTTATATTAAGCCAAATGATTTATTAATTTTTAACGACACGCGTGTTATTCCGGCGCGGTTATACGGCGTGAAAGATACGGGCGGAAAAGTTGAGATATTAATTGAGCGTGTGTTAACTGATAACTTTGTTTTAGCACATGTAGGCGCGAGTAAATCGCCGAAACCAGGTGGGAAAATATTTGTTAATGGTGATATCGAGCTCGAGATGATCGAGCGGGCTGATGAACTGTTTAAATTAAAATTCAATACGGCTGCAAACGTTTTTGATGTTTTAGAGAGTGTTGGTCATGTCCCTTTGCCTCCTTATATTGAGCGCGACGATAAGGATTTCGATAAAGAGCGTTATCAGACTGTTTATGCCAAACGTAAAGGTGCGGTAGCGGCGCCAACAGCTGGATTGCATTTTGATGAAAAAATTCTCGAAGAGATAAAATCCCAGGGCGCTAAAACGGCGTTTATTACACTGCATGTGGGGGCTGGAACTTTTCAGCCGGTGCGGGTTGATGATATTCATGAACATAAAATGCATAGTGAGTATATCGAAGTTAGCTCTGAGGTTTGTGAGCAGATAAAAGAGACTAAAGCTTTAGGTGGTCGTATCATTGCTGTGGGAACGACTACAGTGCGTAGCTTAGAGACCGCGGCTTTAAATGGCGAGATTAGCCCATATATGGGTGATACGGACATTTTTATTTTTCCGGGATTTAAGTTTAAATGCATTGATGCCATGGTGACGAATTTTCACCTGCCAAAGTCGACGTTAATAATGTTGGTCGCGGCTTTTGCAGGTTATGAAAATGTGATGCATGCATACAGGGAGGCGGTAAAAGAAAAATACCGCTTTTTTAGTTACGGAGATGCGATGCTTATATATTAGATGTATGTATAAATAGAGCGTAGAGACGCCCAACTTGGGCGTCTCAAAAGAGCAGAAAGACGCCCAGGTTGGGCGTCTCTACGAAAAAAGAAGATATGCCAAAAATAGCGACAGAATACAAAAGAGAGCTAAGTGCTCTGCTAGCAAAAGGCCACGCCAAGTTTGGTAAGGTTGCCCCACGTCGTGATTATTGTGAAGATGAAGATGATGAGGGTGGTGGTGGCGCGGAACTGCTGTTTGAGACGCATCCACTATTAGCGAATCAACCGGAAGGAGCAGCTTCTGATTTAACCTTTGTGGTTACGCAGAATTCTGAGTCAGTTGATGAGGGCGTTAAACGACAAGCGGAAGCCAATCCGGAATTAGGTAATAAATTGGCAAACGTCAATGCGAATCGTAAAAGTCATATGGCAACGCCAAAACCATTATAAGTGATTAAATTATGTCATTAGCAAAACAGATAATTCATGGAACCGATAAACAAGTAGCCGCTGATGTTGCAAGTGGCAGCGTGCTTAATGAGCTTGATGAGTATGGTTATAATCCAATTGTTCAGACGGCGATTGTTAATAGTGCAAGCAAGGCGAAAATATTATTAGAGGCTGGCGCGGAAGTTGATTTTAAAGATCTAACTGGGCGCTCGGCACTGCATTGGGCTGCTGATAATAATAGTTGTGAGCTGGTGAAGTTGTTATTAAAGCACGGTGCTGATGCGAATGCTTATACCTTTGCTGGCCAATCACCATTAGTGATGCCGCTGTTGCGTAAACATAAGCCGATAATGAAGTTGTTGCAAAAGCACGGCGCTGATTTAGGTTTTGCGCAGGATTTTATTAATGCCAAGCTGTTAGGGCATCGTTATGAGCTTGAGGGTCGTGTTGATTTGGTCGATCATCAAAATACTTTCATTGAAACTGAAACTGAAGGCTTTTATTTAGAATTCACTTTAAGTCAGGTGGCAGAATCGCTCTATGACTTTAGGCGTAACTTTGCTGGTAAGCGTTTAAAGAAATATTTTGCAAAAATTGATTATATTATCCAGTCATTGCGCACGGCAGCTGAATTGATTAAATATCAGCACTATCTATTAAATGTCGAAGAGCATCAAAAAAGAATTGATCGTTTGTTGGATATTGATCCTCTGATTCTGCCTATTGCTTTTGCGGGGCATGCGATTACTTTAATTCGTTTTGGTAGTTTATTAATTCGTTGTGATCGTGGTGAGTATGGTCGTAAACATGGAACAGTTATTTTTTATCATATGCCTGATCCATATCGGTTAAATAAATCGCTTATTAAAGAGATTCTTTATCGCAGGCAAACGAAAGATTTTATTAATACACATTTAGCGCGCATGTTGAAACTAGAGACGCTTATGAACTTGCATATTCTACCGCAGAAAGTTGGTAATTGTTCATGGGCCAATGTTGAAGCAGTTGTCCCCGCTGTCTTGCTAGCGCTGTTATTGGATGAGCGGGGTATTGATAATTTAGAGGTGGCACAACAAGAGGCGCTGTTATTTTTTGATGAGTGGGTTTTATGGGAGCGAGAGCGAGCGCTATATTTTTGTATGCAGAGTTTTTATGAGTCGGATCCGGCGCGCAAAGCTGCAAAAGCGACGCTTATGACGGCGGTTTTATATCAGCGCTGTGATTATGAAAATCGTGATGATCAGGAGAAAGCCAAGCGTATTCTGGCTATTTTAAATATCCCCGAATATCGTTATATATTGAAGGGTTATTTGCAGGTATTTAAAAAAGATAAAGGAAGTATTTATTATAAGAATCTTCTGAATTTTATGGATGATTTTGGTGTTGTGATTGATTGATTTTTGGGGTTGTTGTGGATCCCGCGGTCAAGCCGCGGGATGACGAGTTAGGTCGGTCGGGATGACTATTGAGTGTGCGGGATGACGGTTGAGCGTGTGTGGTGACGGAAAAATTATGAAATTTGAATTAGATAAAAAAGATGGTTTTGCGCGGCGTGGGCGTCTGATTTTTGAGCGTGGTATTGTGGAGACGCCGGCTTTTATGCCTGTGGGTACTTGCGGGACTGTGAAAGCTATGGCGCCGTATGAGATTAAAGAGATTGGTGCGCATATTATTTTAGGGAATACCTTTCATTTAATGTTGCGACCAGGTACTGAAATTATTAAGGCGCATGGCGATCTGCATGATTTTATGCAGTGGGATAAACCGATCTTGACTGATTCTGGTGGTTTTCAGGTTTTTAGTTTGGCCGATATTCGGCGTTTGAGCGAAAAAGGTGTTGAGTTTCGCTCGCCAATCAATGGCGAAAAGATCTTGTTAACGCCTGAGCGTTCAATGGAAGTGCAGCGGGCTTTGGGTTCTGATATTGTTATGCAATTTGATGAATGCACACCGTTTCCGGCAACTGAGTTACAAGCGTTGAAGTCCATGGAGCTTTCATTAAGATGGGCGGCGCGCTGTAAAGAGGCGCACGCCGGCAATCCATCGGCGTTGTTTGGGATTGTGCAAGGTGGAGTGTTTGAACACCTGCGTGATCAGTCCTTGGCTGGTCTTGTTGAGCAGGGATTTGATGGTTATGCGATTGGTGGTCTTTCGGTTGGTGAGCCAAAGGATGATATGTTTCGTATCTTGGATCATCTGGCGCCACATATGCCTAATGATAAGCCGCGTTATCTGATGGGGGTTGGTACGCCAGCAGATCTGGTCGAGGGTGTGTTGCGTGGTGTTGATATGTTTGATTGTGTGATGCCAACGCGTAATGCTCGTAATGGGCATCTCTTTACCTCGCAAGGTGTGGTGCGAATTCGTAATAGCTGGTACAAAACTGATGTTAACCCGTTAGATCCGAATTGTGATTGCTATACCTGTAGAAACTTTAGTCGGGCTTATCTTTATCATTTACAAAAATGCCATGAAATTTTAGGTTCGCGCCTGAATACTATTCATAATCTGCGCTATTATCAGACACTTATGAGTCAGATGCGAGCAGCGTTAGATGCAGGTACGTTCGCTAATTTTGTAAAAGAGTTTTATTCTATGTCAGCGTAATTAATTTGTAGATGCGATAGGCCACGTATTTTTTGTATGTCGCAAAACAATATCAATGAAAATATCTAGGCTGCGTATCTCCGCGTTCTTGAAGAGCTTGCAGTTGTTCTATTAAAAATTGCTATCAACGATTTCTGTGTTACCTCAAATTAGAAGTTAAATCAATACCGTAGTTGGTAAAAAAAGTTAGCAACTACGGTATTTTATTATTGCGTATAGCATCTATACTCAAAGGAAATACGCGAGATTGGTGCGGGGTGCAAATAGAATGGCTGAGTGTGATATATCTAAAATCTGTAGTGGTTTTATCTTGGTAGTTCTTAATGTTGCTGCTTTGTGCTTTGCTGTCTTTCAAGCTATATTTATGGAGTCGCCGTGGGTCTGGTTTACGATCGCGATTACTGCTTTGTCTGTAATATTATCTAATACTTTTTTGCTTAATAAAATTTGTACCATGCTGTTAGCAAGGACGCGATATAATCCAAATAGATTGGTTGATTTATCGATAAGACAACTTTTTTGTTGCGCTGTTGTTATCGAGGCTTTGTTCTCGTTCGCATCACTATTTTTTTACGTTTTCTGTAGCTCTAAAATATTGAGTTGTCCTGGTGGTGTAACAGCAGGATCGATAACGTGTGCAATTTTACTAACTCCTATTTTTTACGCGCTTGCGCACTGTATGTGTCACAAGAAATTTAACAGACATAAGGCTAAAAAAATGCTTGGTTATAAAGATGAGAAAATTGAAAATGTTATTTCGCGTCAGAATAAAGTCGAAACTGCGTATGACAACGATCAATTACAATCAAGAGAAGTTAATAGAGAAGATAATGTTGCAACGAGTAACAGGAAGGGTAGGTTGCACAGTTATATGCAGCAACGATTAGTTCAAAGCAGATTGGTTTTGGAAGAAATGGATGCCAAGAATAGTTGTCTTGCTGGCGAATGCAGTTTAAACGAGCATGAACCTCTAATCAGGGAGCGTGAAGCAGCAAGTGATGCTGAATTGCACTCTACTTCTGCTATAATAAAACAGCTAAGAAATGAAGGAGATAGTGGGGAGGGTATTGAAGCTTCTACAGATTTAGCGATTGAGGAAGCATATCAAGAGCAGCATAGCTTTATGTATGCTGTTTACGAATGGCGTCATATTTTTTGGAAGGTAGTGGGAGCAATAACTCAAACGTTGAGGACACAGCAGCTAGATTCATCAGAAGCTAATCAGTATATAACCTCCGCACCACAATAAACATTTTGCACTGGAAGTATAGGTAGAGGTAAAATATAAAGTAATATTAGTCGATCAGGTAATAATCATAATGGCAGAACAGAAGCGCGCAGGTCATCTACTTAAAGAAGCATGTTCAGGGCAAGGGCGTGCA
>JAGLTR010000051.1 GCA_023135155.1 Gammaproteobacteria bacterium | reverse complement strand
GTTAGAGGTGTTTTAGAAAGCGAATGCAGGGCCGGTAATGTTTTAGCTGTTGAAGCACTTTTAAACTATAATCCTGACTTATGTCGCAGAGATTCAAATGGTTATACCCCGCTACATATAACAATTTACCGATATAATAAGGCTGCCAAGCCAGAGCTCAAACAAAAATATCTGCAAATAATAGAGATGTTATTAAAAAAAGATAAAAGAATAATTAATATCAAAACTAGTGATGATGAGAGTCCAATGCATTTGGCTTGTATTTATGGCGGTGTTGATGTTGTTGAATCACTTCTTAAATACAGACCTAACCTAAAGTGTAAGAATCAAACTGGTGATACTCCATTACATTTAGCTATTGTTAGGTACAAAACGCAAATAGATAAACAAAAGTATCTCCAAATAATGCAAAGGTTAATTGCAAATGACCAATCAATACTTAGTTGTCGTGAGGAGTCAGGAAGAACGCCGCGTCAATTAGCTTTAGAGACCTATCCGCTGACACCTGAATTGGGGGGCGTTTTTTGTCGTCATCATGATGATCGTTCGCACCAAGGTGGTTTGTATGGTTTTTTTCGGGTGGCATCTACAGTAGTCAGCCAAGTTATTCCCATGCCACCTCCGATATCGACATACTAGTTGATGGCATTATGTTTTTCCTTGAAACAGCGCGTGGCTGCCATTGCATGGTTGCTGGATTCCTGCCTACGCGGGAATGACGTTTATTAATGCACAGGAATTCAAGACCTTTGTTTGTTGTTGAGCTCAAGAGGGGCGCTTACGTGAGCGTCTCTTATGATTAGCGTTTGCGTCATGGATGCGAACAAGGTAAATTACGCGAGTTTGGTAGTGGTTCGTTGAAAAACCATTATCCGTCCCCATCTTAAGATGGGTGCTAACAGGGTAGCCCCTAACAACTAAAGTGAGGATAGTTATGAATATATTAAATCTTTTCGGAATCACCAATGCATATGCAACAGGTGGACTTACACATGGTGGTCAAGGTGGTTTTGGTTCTATTTTCTTAATGTTCGGTTTATTGATTTTCTTTATGTATTTTTTCATTATTCGTCCGCAAAGCAAACGCGCCAAAGAGCAGCGTGCATTATTAGGAAGCTTAAAAAAAGGTGACGAAGTATTAACTACTGGTGGCTTGCTCGGTAAGATCGAAAAAATCTCTGATCATTTTATCGTATTAACTATCGCTGACAGCGTAAATATCACCGTGCAAAAACCTGCTGTTTCGACAGTACTTCCAAAAGGCACAATGAAATCGGTTTAAGGATTTAACAAATGCAGAATAAATATCCCTGGTGGAAAAACGTTTTACTCGTCGTTCTATTTCTTATTGGTCTTTTGTATGCGCTACCTATGCTTTACGGTGATGATCCAGCTATTCAGATTTCAGCTAAAGGTACAGCACAAATTACTTCGCAGGTAATACAGAAGGTTAATACGACTTTAGAGCGCGATAAATTGCAGTATAAGTCAGCTGTCAAAGATAAAGGTGATCTTCTGGTGCGTTTTTTGAGCACAGATACACAGCTAAAAGCGCGAGATATTATACAAAAAGCTTTAGGTAATAATTATGAGGTTGCGATTAATTTGGCGCCGCGCACACCCGGGTGGCTCGCTGCAATTGGTGCTCAGCCGATGAAGTTAGGTTTGGATTTACGTGGGGGTGTTTATTTTCTGTTAGAAGTTGATGTCGATGCTTTAATTGAGGCTCATGAGAAAGGTGATATGCACTCGATGGGTGATGCTTTGCGTGATGTTGATATTCGCTATGCGGGAATTTCACGTATTAAACCTAATGGCGTCTTAGTGCGTTTTCGTGATAAAGCAACGATGGGTTCTGCTTATAATAAATTAATTGATCGTTATCGTGATTATAAGTTTGTGCAAACTGCGCAGAATGGTCAGTTTCAATTAAGGGCGATTATGACGCAGACCGCATTAGTACGCGTTACTAATTATGCAATTGATCAGGCGATGAATATTCTAAATAATCGCGTGAACGCATTGGGTGTTAGTGAAGCGGTGGTGCAGCGTCAGGGACGAAATCATATTAGTGTGGAGTTGCCTGGTATTCAGGATACCGCGCGCGCTAAAAGTATTATCGGTAAAGTGGCTACATTACAGTTTCAGTTGGTTGATGAAGATCACGACGTGGGCGCTGCTATGAAGGGCGATGTGCCGGTCGGTTCGAAATTATATATGACTGATAATGGTGCTGTGTTATTAAAAGACCGTATTATTTTGCATGGTGATGCTATTACTTATGCCACCTCGTCTTCTGATCAGTCAGGTCGGCCATCTGTAAACGTACGTTTAGGTGGTAACAGTGAGGTAAATAATTTTAACCGTGTGACTGCAAATAATGTTGGTAAGCAGATGGCGGTGGTTTATGTCGATATGGCTCCTCAGCAGAAAATTATAAATGGTAAAACGGTTACTGTGCGTCATAAAACAGAAAAAGTGATTAGTGTTGCGACTATTGATTCAGCATTAGGAAATAATTTCGAAATCACTGGTTTGCAGAGTGTTAAGTACGCGCAGAATTTATCTTTATTGCTGCGTTCGGGTGCATTGCTTGCGCCAATTAATATTGTGCAAGAACGAACTGTTGGCCCAAGCTTAGGTAAAGCTAATATTCATATGGGCATACTTTCTACCGTTGCGGGCTTCTTCTTTATTGTTTTATTTATGGCGATGTATTATCGCTTTTTTGGTTTGTTAGCCGATATGGCTCTCTTCTTAAACTTGGTGTTTATTGTCGCTTTTTTCTCGATTTTGGGGGTGACCTTAACATTGCCTGGTATTGCAGCTATGGTGTTAACCGTTGGTATGGCGGTAGACGCGAACGTACTTATTTATGAGCGTATTCGTGAAGAGCTAAGGCTTGGAGTAAGTCCGCAAGCGAGTATTCATCTAGGTTACGCGCGAGCTTTTACTACGATTGTTGACTCTAATGTAACGACACTTATTGTGGCTTTGGTGTTGTTTGCTCTAGGTTCAGGTTCGGTAAAAGGTTTTGCTGTTACTTTGATAGTCGGCCTGCTGAGTTCGATGTTTACATCAATTGTCTATACGCGTGCTGTAGCCAATGTGGTTTATGGTGGTAAGCATATTAAGAAGCTTTCTATTGGCATTAAAATTAAGAAAAAATAAAGAGATTGTATAATGGAATTTTTTAAAACTAATACAAAAATTGATTTTATGAGTCAGCGTAAATGGGCGGCTATTTTCTCAATTGTGTTATTTATTTTATCGATTGGTTCATTAATTGTGAACGGACTAAATCTAGGTTTGGATTTCACTGGTGGGTTGCAGCTGCAGGTAAGTTATTCGCAGCCGGCAAATCTTTCGCAAATTCGTCAGGAATTAAGCAAGGCTGGATTTAATGAAGCAGTAGTGCAAGTTTACGGAACTAGTCGTGATGTTATGGTGAAATTAAAGCCAAGAAAAATTTCGCAACAAGAGCTTTCCAATCAGGTTATGGCTTCATTACATGGAGCAAAGCTGCAGCAGGTTGAATATATTGGACCTGAGGTTGGTAAAACGCTGGTAACCAATGGTATTTTAGCGATCATTGTCTCGTTATTGGCGACGATGGCCTATATTGCCTTACGCTTCGAGTATCGTTTTGGTATTGCTTCGACTATAGCTTTGATTCACGACCCGGTGCTGATTTTAGGTGTATTCTCATTTTTCCATGTTGAGTTTAATCAGATTGTCTTAGCGGCTATTTTAACGGTATTAGGTTTTTCGTTGAATGATACGGTTGTAGTTTATGATCGAGTACGTGAAAACTTCCGTAAAGTACGTAAAGGTACCTCAACTGAGATATTAAACTTATCTGTTAATCAAACTCTGTCACGAACCATCATGACTTCCGGTTTAACCTTAGTTGCAGTTATTGCGCTATTCTTATTCGGTGGTCCAATGTTGCATGGTTTCTCTCTAGCATTGATTATTGGTATCGTCATCGGTACCTATTCATCAATTTATATTGCTGGTGCCTTATCAATAATGATGGGTTTGAAAAAACAGCATTTAATGCCGCTAGAGAAAAAACAAATCGACGACATGCCGTAAAAAATTCTATTGTATATTTAAATCGTAGAGACGCCCAACCTGGGCGTCTCAAATGCTCCAATGTCGTGTATGTATATATTTATTTGGGATTATCTTCTAGGGATGGAGTGATTCAAAATCTTAGGTTAGGAGATCCGCTATGACAACTTGGCTCATTATTAGCAGATATTAGTAGTTCGTCTTTAACAGTGTCGAAGTGTTCCGCAAGACGTTGTTTTGCGCTTTCAAATGTAGCATGAATGTTAGTAACTATTCAGCCATTTCTCGGGGAACGGTCATTAGCACTGCATCTTCGGGCGAAAAATGAAATTTTAAATTCTCATTTACCAATGTAAACTCCGCTTTAAAATTTCATTTTT
>JAGLTR010000050.1 GCA_023135155.1 Gammaproteobacteria bacterium | reverse complement strand
TTGTGGATTTTCCATACTCTACACCCGCCTGGTTAACGATCGATAAAACCAAACACAAACCCCAAAAAACACCAAGGTTCCCAATACAACCGCGAGCCAATTCATACTCACCGGCATAACACGCAGCACATCGCTACTCTTACTAATCGCAAACGGAATCGACAATAAAATACCTGAAATCGACTCACCAGCTACAAAGCCGCAAGCCATCAATAATCCACGCTTGCGAGCATGCGCAATCTCATCGGGGGTAATCGCGTCACGGTTAAGCAACGCCTTGAATTTCTTTTCAACAAGGAAAGCAACAGCACCACCAACAACCAAAGGCCCAGAAACGTACACTGGCAACAACATCCCCAAACCAAGCGCCATCGGAAAAATGCGCCCCCAATTCAATGCCGCCAAAACATAATCAATCAAAATAGCCGCAACAGCAAAACCCATCCCCAGAATAATCATCAACCAGGGAATACTGCCAGATAACACCCCAAAAACAGTTTCAGCCATCAACGTTGCTTGCGGTGCAGGCAACATATCAGCCGGATTCATCCCCGGCAACGGTGGCGTACCCGTCAAGCCATAGGCATGGATCATCAACCGAATAACTGGAACAATAATCAAAACCGCAGGAATAACCCCCAACAAAAACAGCGCCTGCAACTTATACGGCGTTCCACCAACCAAGCGCGCAGTTTTCAAACACTGCATATGCATACCACTTGAAGTCATAATGCCAGCAATGATCGAAGCTACAACCAAAATAAAGCCCGCCAATAACACTGCCTGATTATGTGCCATATGCTTAACGCCCAACATACCCATCATCATAACAGTTAATAAAATCAACGCTAAAACAGTCATGCCAGAAATAGGCAAATTAGTTGACCCAATCAATCCTGTTAAATAACAAGAGATAGTAACCAACACCATACCAACAACCACAACAAATAATATTGCAACTGTAATTAACAGTGTAGTGTGCGTAGTAAAATGCAAAAGAATATCTTTATAAGCAATGCCGAGGAAAACTGCCAAGCCAATTAATGCTGCAAGCACGCCAATCACAACAAACGCAAAAGGCAAATCTTTATCTTCACGCGTAATTTTATTAGTCGTTTTTTGCATCACAGAAACTATAGAATATTTAATACCCGCAAGAATTGGTTTCGCTAATTTAAGCAGCGTAAACACACCACTAACAAACATAACTCCAATACCCATAAAGCGAATATGATCGGCCCATAAAGTAAAAGCTGTCTGCTGCAAAGTCTGCGCAAAAGTAACATGATGCAGATAACTATAAACAGGAATACCGATACCCCAAACTACAACAGCCCCTATAAAAATAGCGATTGCGACATTTATTCCGATGATATAGCCAACACCTAAAAGCGCCGGCGAGAAACCCAAACCAAAACCAAAAACGATTTTTTTGGAGACAAACCAACCCTGAATATTCTCCGCAAACATCTTTAAACCCGACTGAAAAAACTTAATTACCGCGGCAACTAAACCACCCCAAATAAGCCCCATGCAACTACTATCCTCATCACTACCAGCCTTAATTACCTCCGCTGTAGCCAAGCCCTCAGGAAAACGCAATTGCTCTTCACTTAAAAACGTACGACGCAAAGGTATTGATAATAAAATACCCAAAACCAAACCAATAATAATTAAAATAGACGTCTGCCAAACATGGAAATCATGCCAAAACCCTAAAATAATAAGTGCTGGAAACATAAAAACCGTGACAGCAACCGTTGCCTCGCCTGCCGACGCCATTGCTTGCACAATATTACACTCTTGGGCAGTAAAATTATCAAAAACCCGAAAAATAATAATTGCACTAACTGCAGCTGGTATTGCCGCCGAAATTGTCAAACCAACTTTTAAACTTAAATAAGTATTAGCACCCGCCAAAACAATAGTAATTAAAATGCCGACTAATATGGCCTTTAAACTGGCCTCGATAGGATTTTTGTTTTGCATATTCTTTCCTCAACAACTTAACTGATTCGAACTGGCTTACGTCGCACTCCACCAGAACCGACCTGTTTGGCAAAAACACCAGCACAAGGCGTAGCACAATATTGACAATTACCCTGTGCGTCAAGGTTATATTCCGTTATCAAATAGCCATCACGCGCAATCAATAACTTATCACAGCTATGACAAAAAGTGCTCGCCCCTGAAGAATCAAACACATTACCGGTATAGGCGTAACGCACACCATTAGCTAACGCAACTGCCCGCGCGCGCTGCACAGTCTCCAATGGAGTCGGCGGCACATCCAACATCTTCCAAGCAGGATGAAACACGGTAAAATGCATTGGCACATCCGGGCCTAGATTTGCAACCACCCATTTTGTTGCCGCATCAATCTCGGCATCTGAATCATTCAGCCCTGGAATTAACAGCGTTGTTATCTCCAACCAAACATTAGTTTCATGCTTTAAATAAATCAAAGTATCAAGCACTGGCTGCAAATGGCTGCCGGTAACTTTTCCATAAAACTCTTCAGTAAATCCTTTTAAATCGACATTTGCGGCATCAATATATCGATAAAACTCTTCTCTAGGCTCAGCATTAATATACCCATTAGTAACCGCAACCGTTTTTATTCCTGCTTTTCGACACTCTTTAGCAACATCAACTGCATATTCAAAAAATATTGTCGGCTCATTATAGGTAAAAGCAACACTCTCGCACCCCTGTTTTTTAGCCATATTTACAATATCTTGTGGCAGAGCCTGATCACACAAAGTATCCATTTCGCGTGATTTACTAATATCCCAATTCTGACAAAACTTACAAGACAAATTACAACCAGCTGTACCAAATGAAAAAACAGAACTACCCGGCAGAAAATGATTTAGTGGTTTTTTCTCAATTGGATCAACACAAAAACCACTTGAACGCCCATATGTCGTAAGAACAATAGCGTCATCTTTACACATGCGCACAAAACATAAGCCGCGCTGCCCTTCATTTAATTTGCAATTATGCGGACACAAATCACACTGCACTTTATCATTTGATAATTTATGCCAGTAATGCGTAGGAAAATCCTCTGGAATATCACTCATAAACATCTCCTTCTTAGGCTACTGTAAACCGTCTAATGAGAAACATCTTACCCAGAAATACCTTGCGACTGCAACTTACACTCTCATATACTAAGATAAACTAGACACGGAGATCACTATGTCACTAACTCGCCAACCAGCCGTAGCAGGCATGTTCTATCCCGAAGACCCGCGCGAACTACAAGCAATGCTCTTAGACCTACTGGCTACTGCGAACAAAAATCTACCCATACCAAAAGCCATAATTGCCCCACATGCCGGCTATATCTATTCGGGGCCAATTGCCGCCAACGCTTTCGCCTGCCTAGCGCAAGCCACAACACAAATTCAACGCGTTATTCTTTTAGGACCTGCACATCGCTATCCTTTCCACGGAATTGCAGCGCCCGAAGCAGACAGTTTCGCCACACCACTAGGCCAAATAAAAGTTGATCAACAAGCCATCATCAATGCCGCAAAGACAACAGATATTAATTATTTAGAAATAGCGCACGCACAAGAGCACTGCCTAGAGGTACAGCTACCTTTCTTACAACTACTACTAAAAAATTTTACTATTGTGCCACTATTAACAGGACAAACAACCAGCGCCAATATTGCGCAAACAATTAAGCAACTCTGGGGCGACAAAGAGACATTAATTATCATCAGCTCTGATTTAAGCCACTATCACGACTACAAAACCGCGCAAAAACTCGACAAAAAAGCCGCGCAATCTATTATCAACCTAAAACCAGATGAACTAGATGAAGAACAAGCATGCGGCAATCTACCAATAAAAAGCCTATTGGAAGTAGCTATTGAAAAAAAACTAACCGCAAAATTAATTGATTTACGCAACTCTGGCGATACCGCCGGCAGCAAAGATCAAGTAGTAGGCTACGGCGCTTTTCATCTCTACGAATAATTTAACGGCACTTTGGACACTCACAGAAATCATTAGCTGGCGATGTGCTATTAGCATTTTTCTTGCACTTTTCTTCCTCGCCGCCTGAACCACCTCTTTCTGAATCCGCCGAACTAACACTATCCAGATAGGGCATTGAACCAGAACGAACCAAACCTGGATTCTTATAAGGATTTCCTGCTGGCGAAACAAAACTTACCTGATCATCTCCACCAAACCTAGCCAGGCTTGGGGTACTTGTGCCAACAATAGCTGTATCATGAGCATGCAAATAACCATCACTACGATCACTGCCATTACTGCTTTTACGTAACAACGGTTCCTTGTCATTAGGCGTTGAATGACCAGCTGTATTCCTCCACGGCACAAAAGAACGAAGCAGTCTTACTGCCTCATCTTTTACTACACTCAAAAAACCTTCTTTGTTTTGCTCACTGCCACGCGGTAAATCTATTTGCCGAGACAATTGTATTTTTGGTTCAACCCCTCTTTGACGACGATGGATTAATTCTTGTGCTGGCTGTTGAGTAGGTAGCGGCCGCATCGTCACAAACTCTTTTTTGCCATCTGCTCTACTTGAGTTTGGCGAGTCTAATTTTGGCCCTTTACTATCATCTACACCTAAGCCAAAAACATCTTCCCTGTTATCTACAACTCCTGCTTTTGGTGTTGCTAATTCTAATACTTCATCCACACCCAAACCAGAAAAATCTTTTTCGGATCCATCATAAATTTCATAACCCGAATCCCTTTTTTCCTCTGGCTCAACACCAATCAAGTCATTTAGCTTAGCGCGAAAGCACTGCAATCCTTGCTCAACGGCATTTAAAATAAATTTATTACTAGTCCGCAAAAAATTACAATTCTTTAACAGATCCTCTCCTATCTCGATTACCACTCGATATTTCAACGCTAAATTATCTTTGAAATCCAATTCTTTTCCATGTCGCAGCTGATAATAAAAACCCAAGAATTCCTCTTCCTGGTTACTATAACCTACTGAAAGCTGTTCATATTTTGCAACAAAACGATGAATAAATGCTCCCATACCATAAACATGACGCATATGCTGTTTTTTGTCCGCGGGAAGAAACAGCGCCTCTTCGTTACTTATTCCGCCCAGATCCTTGTGCTCAAAATGCACGGCATTTCCTATATATCTCGCAAAACGTCGAAAAAGCGGAGTTTCATAATGCTCATAAAACAACGGCAAAGCCCCCAAAAAAAACTGCAAATACTCTGTATGCGCTTCTTCACCGGGACAAATACGGTTAACTGGTTCATTGTAATAGTACTTGACATAGATATTATGGGAAGAGAGCGCCGCTTGCATCATGAGCTTTTCATCCCAAGCCCCCAAAGTTATACCTGCTGGGTCTAGGGAATACGCTAATTTGCTTTTTTGCGTGTTATCGACTTGTTGTGGAATTGGACCCGACATATCTGCACCTATAAACTATTATCTTAAGGGTTTAATTATACCATTTTCATCTTGTCTGGCACCACATCTTCACAACTTTCACTCCCCTCCTGTTTACGCAAGATATCAGCCAAACGCTGTTCCGTTGCAGCTATAACTCTAGGTTGATTTAAATATTTTGCTAAACCTTCCTTATACTTTATCAGCGCCACATCGGAATCTTCCTTCTCCTTCAGCGGAGGCTCATGATCTAGTAGATACTGCACAAATCTGAGAATACTAGAACCACTAAAATAACCCATAGTAGCTACAGAAAGATCCATATGCTCTATTGTCTCAACTTTATCAATTAAGTATTGGGGCGGACGTGTACCATAAAATGGATCAAAATAGTAAGCTAACACCCCTCCTTCATCCGGACTCATAACTACCACGCCTAGATGCGGCCCTAAATCTCCGATTGGAGCAATTTCAATTGGTATAATTACAATCTGTTTCTGAGCCTGCTCGATAGCCATATCCAATGTGGGAAAAATTGCCTCCCCTCCACTGCCTATGAGCTCAAATGGTATTGGATTGGTAACAAAACAATGTTGGCGTAAAACCGACAACACCACATCTAAGCGCAATAAATAACCAGCCGTTTCCAGCGTTAAACCTTGTATCGCAAGATGCTGTGCTCGCTCTATATTCGCCAAAAGAACTCTTTGCTCTAATAATCTCCGCTCAAGCAGTAAACAATCCTTTTCCATCGATGCAAGACTTTCCGGCAACGTCTCTCTATGCAATTTTTCATCAGAAACATAATTTCCCTTTTTTACGATTGGAGCTTTAAACAGTTCTGACGTCTTACGTTCAAAATTTTTGATCTGTTGTCGTTTTTTTAGAACTTCCTTCTCCAACTCCGCAATCTCTGTCAAAATCTCGCCATGCAGGCTAATCAACTCAGGATCAAATGAACGCAAACGCTGTACCGCAAAAAAACCACCATAGAAAGTAAAATCACGCGTATCACTTCGTCTACGTTCAGTTTTTACACTAACCACGTTATTACCCGCCTGCAAATTACCACGATCAGCGCTAGCAGGCTGAGACAACGCGCTATCATCCATAGAATCACCACTCAGCGTTTGACTGCTCGATAACTGCGAAGGACGAAGTGTAGCTGCAATTTCTCTATTCGACCCTGCTGTCGTTGGCGTCGGAGGCCTAGATCCCTCTGAATCGATATAACCATCACTATAATCGCCTCCTGATTCAGGTTTTGACCGCACAAGCATCGGCGTGGCTTCCCCGCCGCCTAATTCGCCTTTTCTCTGCAACTCCCCCTGCAATCTTTCTACTTCCGATTTAACCCTTTGAGACTCCTCAGTTAAACTTGTTACCTCCTTTTCTTGATTCTTTAATTGCTCATTAATCCTTTCTTTTTCTAGAGTTAATTGCTCTATGTCTATATCATTCTCTTCGATTCTTTTGTTTCGATCATTGATATTCGCATTTAATTCTTTAATTTTTGCCGTATTTTCCCGCAAATTAGCATTGGCATTTTTTAACTCATCCCCTTGTTGTCGCAAACTTTCTTGATTCCGCAACAAATCGTCCTCGACTCTCTGTAATTTAACTCGTAGCTGTTGCCCCATAACTTCCGCCAACTGCAAATCACCATTTCGCTGATGCAAATCGGTTCGAACCTCATGCAGTCGAGCCCCAAGCTGACGAGTCTCATTCTCATTCTGTAGCAACAGATTATCTCGCCGTTGCAAGTCGTTTCGTACCTCCTCTAATTGAATTCTAAGCTGTTGTATCCTTTCATTCTGCCTTAATCCATCATCTTGAGGTTGTGACTCGGTCTGAATTCCTTGTAATTCAGCACCACGTCCCTGCAACACGTCGTCTATCCCATTAACCCGCTCCCGATATCGCATTTTTATCTCACTGGCAATGGTAGTAAACAGCCATTGCTCATAAGCGACAATTAATGTCGAACTTGCACTAATCTCCGCACTAATAAGCTTTATAATAGAATCAGAAGTAAGTGATAATACCAATGGCACATAAGTGGGAACCGATAATAATAAGCGAAAAAACAAAAAAAACAGAATATAGACGTTCAATTTAACAACCAACAATTCTGCCGCTACTTTTTCAGCTTCATGATCTCGCCACCAATTCGCTCTTGTTTTTTGCTGATACTCTTTGGTTAAGCGAGTAGCCGTCTCTATCAAACTGGAAATATAGTACAGATCATTAATTGGGATAGGCGCCATAGTAACCGCTTCTGCTAACCACCCCTCAGTCGACCCCAAATAGGACGCTACCCCGTTAATTGATACTCCAGCAGGACCGGTAAAATAGCCCAAACCGCCAAAAATATTACGCACAAATTGCGCTAATATCGCGACTACCGTATAGGGTGTTGAGTGTAATGCACGCTGCGTACACGCACTTCTAAGCATATAACCGCCACCATATGACTCGACAAATAGCCACATAAAAAATGCTAATACAACAGCTACAGCGCCTACTGGTGTACATGCCAACAGCAAAGTAAACGCAGATAAGCAAAAATAGTTAACCCATCTAAATACTCGTTTCGGCTCTTCTAACACACAAAATCCTTATCTAAATTACTTTCGGTTCTGTTTGAGGATGTTATTTCAGTCTAGCACCTGGAATTTATTTTGCAGGACAAATGCAATGGTAGACGATCGTTAACCTTGCGCAATACCGTAATGGATGCCGAGCAAAAGCCATCATCGACATTGCTATAAAAATATCAAATCAATAGAATGAACATATGACCCTCACCCAAGAAGAAAAAATACAGCTACTAGAACTAGCCAAAAAATCCATAGAGCACGGCTTAAAACACCGCCGCCCTATACCAGTAAATTTAAATGAACACCCGGAATCTCTCCGGCAAGAACGTGCCAACTTCGTTACCCTAGAAATTAACGGACAACTGCGCGGCTGCATCGGTTCACTCATTGCACATCAACCTTTAGCAATCGATATCGCACATAATGCATTTGCAGCAGCATTTTCTGACCCACGATTCCCACCACTAACCGCAAAAGAATTGCAGGAACTAGAAATTCATCTCTCGATCTTAAGCAAACCAGAACCTATGCAATTCACGTCTGAAGAAGATCTACTGCAACAGCTACGCCCGGGAGTAGATGGCCTGATTTTAATAGAAGGCGGCTTGCGCGGAACATTTCTTCCCTCCGTCTGGGAGCAGCTCCCAGAGCCAGCAGACTTCCTAGACAACCTAAAACAAAAAGCCGGCCTTCCAGCAGACTACTGGTCAGAAACAATACAGATAGAACGCTACACAGCTGAAGCAATTCCTTGAAATAGCATGATTTCAAGGAGTCACACTCCTTGAAATTGACTAATTTCAAGGAGTGCTCTATACTCTTTACATGACATACATTCACCGCATATACGAAAACATCAACAAATACCTCAAACCAAACAAGGTGTTAGCCATCTTCGGCCCAAGACAAGTAGGCAAAACAACCCTGCTTAACCATTACCTCACGACCACTAAGCTCAAATACAAACTAGACACTGGCGATAACATTCAAACACAACAAGATCTTGGCTCGCTTGACTTCAACACTATTCTGCAATATGCCCGCGGCTATGAGCTCATCGTTTTAGACGAAGCACAAAAGATCCCAAACATCGGCAAGTGTCTAAAAATTATGGTCGATCAAATCCCTGATATTCGCATTATCGCAACTGGCTCTGCCTCCTTTGAACTAGCCGGGCAACTTGGCGAGCCATTAACCGGCAGAAAAACCACCTTAACTCTTTACCCTATATCCCAAATAGAGCTGCTACAACTCTACAATACCCATGAATTGCAAAACAGGCTGGAAGAGTGGCTAATATATGGCGGCTATCCTGAGGTTGTTACTGCCGATGATTTTTCTGCAAAAAGACAACTAATAACCGAAATTACGCAATCATATTTATTTAAAGACATACTAGAACTTGAAAAAATTAAAAGCTCCAAAACACTAACTGATCTTTTAAGGCTGCTAGCGTTTCAAGTAGGCAGCGAAGTCTCATTAACCGAACTAGGGCAGAAATTAGGCATTGATTACAAAACTGTTGCCAGATATCTAGACCTACTAGAAAAAGCATACATCATTATTCGACTATCTGGCTTTAGTCGTAACTTACGTAAAGAGATGCACAAAAAACAAAAATATTATTTCTATGACAATGGAATTCGCAATGCGCTAATTTCTAATTTCAACCCACTAAATATGCGTGACGATATTGGCAAATTATGGGAAAACTTTATCATTATTGAGCGCATTAAAAAACAACACTATCATGACATCTATGCAAATAATTATTTCTGGCGCACCTGGGACAAAAAAGAGATAGATCTAATTGAAGAACGAGAAGGCAAATTATTTGGTTTTGAATGCAAATGGGGAAAGCAAACCGTAAAACCACCAAAAGCCTGGTTAGAAACATATCCAAATGCGGAATTTATGACCATCAACAGAGAAAATTACTTAGACTTTATTACTTAGACAGATCGCCAACATCTTCACGGTCAAACTCATAAACCTGATTACAAAACTCACAGTTGACTGTAACTACTTTATGCTCTGCTAATATTTCCTCACGCTCTTCTTTTGGCATCATTTTCAGTGCTTGCTCACTGCGCTCACGCGAACAATGACAATGGAAACATACCGACGTTTCGCCCAAAACACGTACATCATCTTCAGGAAATAGCTGATGCAATAAGACCAAACTATTCAACGCAAAATCTTCAGGCTTTATCGCTTCGGCTAATTCAGCTATACGCGAGAACGCATCCTCTTCGTAACTATCATCTCCAGGCATCACCTGTAACAGTAAGCCGCAAACCTTTGTCTCCCCAACAAACAACCATAGCCTCGTTGGCAACTGCTCAGACTCATCAAAATAAGATTCAATTGCCTGACTTAAACTCTTCCCCTTTATTTCAACTACTGCCTGATAATTTTCCGCGGTTTTTTCAACATTCAAAGTGATCACTAACTGTCCGGAACCCACAGCTTCGGAGAAATCACCTGGCACTTCACCATCCCATTTTGCAAGCCCACGGAATTGCTGCTTGCCATCACACTGCGCCAATAATAAACTCAACACGCCATCACCCTGAATCTGTAATGTCACTGCACCTGCAAATTTAATAGTGGCGCTTAACATTACCGCTGAAGCTAATATTTCCCCCAGCATTTTACGCACAGTTAACGGATATTCATGCTTTAATAAAACCTCTTTAAAACCATCATCCAACTGCAATAACTGTCCACGCACACCAAGTTTTTCAAAAATAAAACGCTGCAACTTATCACTCATAAAAACCTCTAAAAAATATCTACAAAGGAAACAAACCAGCCATATACAAAGGATAACCATGCAATCCATGCTCACTATCAATATTCAGCGGCCGCGCGCTCATTACCACACTATAGTTTGAATTGTATTTTGACACGAATGTGGATAAACTTTTTGCACGCACAATATTTCCAGCTTTAACCTCAACCGGAATTATTTGATCCTCAATAACTCGCAAAAATTCTATTTCAAAATTACCATCATGCCAGCTATACAATCTCTTCTCACTAGCCGCAACAAACTCCTGCGCTACAAAGTTTTCTGCGAAATATCCTTTATATGTTCCGTACTTATAATCCAATATTATTGCTGGAGATAATCCAACCATTGCACCCAACAATCCAACATCCATGACAAATAATTTAAATATATTTTCCTTCGTATATGCAGCTAAAGGTAATTCGGCTCTAGCAATAATTGGCACTTTAATAATAAGACCCGCCGCCTCCAACCAATCAATAACTCCAGCCAAACGACTATATCTATTAATCTCGGGAACAATCCCTTTAAAACGAAAACGAGCAACCGAGCCATCGTGCTCCTTTGCTAACTGCATCGCAACTGATTGCCATACTCGCGTTAAATGCATGGCATTAACTTTACCCGCATGTTTTGCCATATCTGCGCCATACAATGCCAATAAGATCTCTTGCCTCTCCCTTACAGCGGCAAAAGCTGTCACCAAATCACCTTGCTGCTGCCGAAAAATTTCTACAATTTCAGGCATACCACCAACAATAAAATATTTCTTTAACTGCTCCCATAAATGCATATGGATAATTTCAGGAGTTCTATCCTTGCGCTTCACCTCGTTTAAATATGCTAGAGATTTTTCATCATCAATCCCCTGCAAAAACTCTATAAATGACATCGGAAAAACATTAAGCAAATCAACCTTACCAACAGGGAATGATGTTGGCCCTAAATAAACACCCAAAAGCGAACCAGCAGCGCAGATCGCCAACGCTGGCATCTCTTCTTGAAAATACTTTAGACTTGTCAATGCTCGTGGGCAAGCCTGGATTTCATCAAAAAACAGAAAGTCTCTCTCCACGTCAATTTTTTCATTTAGATAAAATCCTAATGCCTGAACTAAATTCTGTGGAGTAAGATCATCAGTAAAAATTTTCGCCAAACGCATATCTTTTTCGAAGTTAACATAGTGCATTTTGTGGAAGTGCTGTGCGCCAAACTCAGAAATAGTATAAGTCTTCCCCGCTTGCCGCACACCGTTCACAATAAGCGGCTTACGCAGCGGCGACTCTTTCCAGCGCAATAATTTTTGTGCAAATGATCGTTCCATGCAGATATTATGCAAAAAACCAACACTTTTTGCAAGAATAAAGTGTACAAAAGCTACACTTTATTGATTTTATGTCGCCGACTAAGCTGTCAAACAAAGATCAATTTCGCCACGATAAGGCATCGCCGGTGCCGTGCCAATTTTTGTTACTGATAACGAACCAACAACACCAGCAAAACGCGCCGCCTCAAAAATATCCATGCCTTCAGCCAGCGCTGTAACCAGACCACCATTAAAAGCATCACCCGCACCAGTTGTATCAACGACATCAACCGGCATCACCGGAACAACCTCGGAACGTTCTGGAGTTACAACTAATGAGCCCTGCGCCCCGAGCGTAATAACCACACTCCCAACACCCTTGGCTAAAAACAGCTTCGCCGCACGCTTAGCATCTTCAATGCTATTTATTTCCACTTCACTTAAAATACTCGCTTCAACTTCATTCGGTGTAAAAATATCTACTTTTTTATAGAGCTCATCAGAAATTCCCTGCACCGGTGCTGGATTTAAAATAACGGCCACACCATGCTGTTTGGCAATATCTATCCCACGCTCTATTGCCGTCATATTGGTTTCCAATTGCGTCAGAAAAAATTTTGAATTTTTAATTGCATTAGTCGCAGCCACAACCTCATCAGTTAAAATATTATTACAGGCCCCAGAGGTAACTAAAATTTTATTATGCGCGGTATTTTCATCAACCATAATTAAAGCTGCACCGGTCGCATAATTATCATCACGAAAAATATAACGCGTATTTAATTTTTCATTTTTAAAAGCATTCAGCGCAACATCAGCAAAAGCATCACGTCCTATTTTCGAAATAAAGGTAACATCCGCCCCCGCACGCTTCGCCGCAATTGCCTGATTAGAACCCTTTCCTCCAGGCCCTAATTGAAACCCACTACCCTTGACTGTCTCACCAACAACCGGCAGATGGTCTGCACGCGCCATAAAATCAACAACAAAGCTACCTAAAATAGTTATTTTTTCCATAAACAATCCTCACCACAATCATTAATCATGCATTTTATAATCGCATAAAAAAAGGCGGACTTACAAGAGCAAGTCCGCCTTTTATTCTTTTCAAATGGAATAATTGTATTAATTAACTTGTTTTACTACTACAAACAATCCATCAGCATACCCATCCCCTGAGACCAGCACGCCATCCACAGACAGAGCAAGCTTCGAAAAAACCGCCTTAAGCGCCTCATCTTTCGTTAACACTTTTCGACTACTAACACCAAAGTATGTGGCTATTTTTTCCGCAGAGTCAGCATTAATCATTGGATAAACAATAGGCCTAAAACCTGGGTAGCTGAAGCTAAAGCTATGATTCTTACCATCGACCCAATACTTGGCTAAAGGCTTCGCCGCAGTATTTAATTTAACCCTAAAGGAGTAAGATTGCCATTGTGGGCTATTTTTCTTTGTGGCGAACATTTTTGACTTGGGTGCCGGTGGTGCCTTACTGAAAGCAATAACATTGAAGGTATTACCATAACTAGAAACACAAACCAGCGACAGAGCCACTAGCATTCCTAACATTAACTTTTTCATTCTTCTTCTCCATATATTTATTAAGCAAGGGTAATCCCTTACACTTCGAATATTAGCATACATGCTCTATTATGAAAACGTCTCCAACGCCTCTGCCGGAACACTTTTCCACTTCCCGCGCTTAGCCTTTTTAAACTTCAGATGGTCCTGAATATAGTGCGGAGCCTGCCTTTTATCAAACTTCGCCTTCTTGGTCCATGATGCGCATACAATAACCAAATCATTTAGATTTACTTTAGCATGCGTACTCTTCTTCTCTAAATGAAACCACAGCTGTCGCTTATCAACAGCATCAATATCACCAGCATCATCTTTCGCACTAAACAATGAAGCTGGCTTAATCATAACGCAGGCGGCTCGCATGCTTGAATCTGGCACCGCATCTGGCTGCACAATCAGCAACTTTTTGATTAGCACTATCGGCTTTTTGTTAACCTGCGCTGCATGGCCTACCAAACAGATCAATGACAACGCAGCACCTAATCCTAACAGCAATTTTTTCATGTTTGTTTTCTCACTAATGTTTAAGAAAGAAAGGCGACACCCAAGTTGGACGTCTCTACGGGAATTATCATGTGGTTGGCAACATTTTACCAGTATAAAGTCATATGGGCCCCTCTCAAAATCCAAAAGTTCGTCATCTCCAAAAAATCCACATATAAAAAAAGGCAGGCTTCATTCAAAGCCTGCCTTTTAAGATACAATAACAGATGAACTGTTATCTACAGCACCCCTTAATCCAGATCAACAACATCCAAACGTGCTTCGTTAAACCATTTCAGGCCATCTGTGTCCACATCATCCATCAGTTTTGACTTGCGCAAGATCAAGCCAGCGAAAACATCTGGCTTAGGAACTTTGTTACTAGCAAGCTGCGCACAAAACCATGCATTACCATCTGCAGGCTGCAATAATGCCCCTCGATAATGAATATGCTTTTTACCAAGATTTAGATTGCTCATTTTGATAGCAACAGCTTTTACAGCACCACTATGGCGCTTACAATCACTCTTACTTCCTACCAAAATAATATCCATGACACCAACAGCACCAGCACTTACAGCGCTTGCCCCGGCATTTGCGCCACCTAAAACATAACCTTGTCCATAACTACTAACAGTAGCCAACGACAAAGCCGCAAGCACAACAAACATTAACTTTTTCATTTTTCTCTCCTTAATTTAACCTCCACAAGGACAATCCCTTGCAGTGTCATAGTACCATCATATATCTCCCTTGATAACTATCGAGGCTCCCTACCACAGGGCAGTCAAACTCCATTTGGCAAACCCAAACAATTTCCAAATAGCGCAAACCTACGCCAACCGTTATACTTACCGCCATGAAAAAACAGCAACTAACCTTTCAAGATATGATCTTCGCGCTGCAGCAATATTGGGCAGAGCAAGGTTGCGTCATTATGCAGCCTTTAGATCTCGACGTCGGCGCCGGAACTTTTCACCCAGCCTCTTTCTTACGCGCTATTGGGCCTGAGCCTTGGAATGCCGCATATGTGCAGCCATGTCGCCGCCCGACTGATGGCCGCTATGGCGATAATCCTAATCGCTCCCAGCATTTCTATCAGTTCCAGGTAATCCTAAAACCTGCGCCACTTGAGATCCAGGAGGTCTATCTCGGTTCGCTCAAAGCCATTGGCGTTGACCCTCTAACTGATGATATCCGCTTCGTTGAAGACAACTGGGAATCGCCAACACTTGGAGCCTGGGGTATTGGCTGGGAAGTTTGGCAGAACGGCATGGAAATCTCGCAGTTCACCTATTTCCAGCAGGTCGGTGGACTGGAGTGTAAACCTGTGACCGGCGAACTAACTTATGGCCTCGAACGCCTAGCTATGTATATTCAAGAAGTCGACAGTATGTTCGATTTAGTTTGGACTTATGGACCTAAAGGCGCGGTAACCTACGGTGATATCTTTCATCAAAACGAAGTAGAAATGTCGACCTATAATTTTGAGCATGCCGCGACAAAAAATCTCTTCGAACATTTTGATTATTACGAACATGAGTGCAAAAATCTTCTGGAAGTTAACCTGCCACTACCAGCCTATGAAATGGTTCTGAAAGCATCGCATGCGTTCAATTTATTAGATGCAAGAAATGCAATTTCGGTAACTGAGCGTCAACGTTATATTTTACGCATACGCACTTTAGCTAAAACTGTTGCTGAGAGTTATTACCAGATGCGCGAACAGTTAGGATTTCCACTATTAAATAATTAATGCTAGCTCAGGATATTGTTATGACCACAAATGATTTTTTATTCGAAATTGGCACCGAAGAGTTGCCCCCTAAATCCATTAATAAATTAGCTGCGTCTCTTGCGAATAGCGTTGAGCAAAGCTTAACCAAAAACTCTTTAACATTTACTGAGCTAAAAACATTCGCCACTCCAAGACGCCTAGCACTGTTAATCACTGATCTGGCGAACAAACAACCCGATCAAAAAATTGAACGGCGCGGTCCATCTGTTGCAGCCGCATTTGATAAAGATGGCAACCCAACCAAAGCAACACTTGGATTTGCAGCATCATGTAAGACTACAGCGGATAAATTAACCACCATCAAAACTGACAAGGGTGAATGGCTAACCTATACGCTAAAACAAACCGGGAAAACGGCAATACAGCTACTGCCAGAAATCATCAGCAATGCCATTAAAAAATTACCGCTGCCAAAAGCGATGCGCTGGGGCAATAACGACGAAACCTTCGTGCGTCCGGTCCATTGGCTAGTCATGCTCTATGGCAACAAGGTTATACCATATGAGTTATTCGGCATTAAAGCTGACAACAAAACTCATGGCCACAGATTCCATCATCCAGAAGCAATTACAATTAGTGAACCAAAAAAATACGCTGAACAACTGAACAAAGTCGGTATGGTAATAGCCGATTTCGATAAACGTCAGAAAGAGATCATTAAGCAGATACAAAAAAGCACTCATCGTCATCCCGCATCTCACCCATGTCATCCCGTACTTGATACGGGATCCAGAAGCACACGCAGTGTGCAATCTTCCAAACACACAGTGGATTCCGCGGTCAAGCCGCAGAATGACGCAGCACAAGAATTGCTGAATGAAGTAACCAATATTGTTGAGTGGCCTGTAGTTTTAACCGGAACCTTTCCAGAGAGCTTTCTCAAATTACCTCCCGAAGTAATTACATCAACCCTGCAAAAACATCAGAAATGTTTCACTCTATATGATGACAAAGGCAAACTACTACCAAACTTTATTACCGTTAGTAATATAAAAAGCAAAAAACCAAAACAGGTTGTTGCCGGCAACGAACGCGTTATTAATGCGCGTCTAAGCGACGCTGAATTTTTCTTTAACACTGACCAGAAACAGCCACTTGCTGCGCACTGCGAACAACTTAAGCATGTTGTCTTTCAATCCAAACTCGGAACGATCTACGATAAAACTCTGCGCCTTGAAAAACTAGCCACATACATTGCCAATAAAATAAATGCCGACAAGACATTATCAAGGCGCGCGGCGCTCTTATCAAAGGCTGATTTAATGACACAAATGGTCGGCGAATTCCCTGAGCTACAAGGCACTATTGGCTTTTATTACGCCAAAAAAGATAAAGAGCCATTAGAGGTTGCCAAAGCCTTACAAGAACAATATCTGCCACGCTTTGCTGGTGATAAATTACCAACAACTCTAACTGGTTGTGCCCTAGCTATTGCTGACAAAATAGACACCATTGTTGGTATTTTCGGTATTAATCAGATCCCAACCGGTGAAAAAGATCCCTACGGCTTGAGACGTGCCGCCCTTGGAATCCTGCGCATTATCATTGAAAAACAGTTGGACTTAGATCTACAGGATTTAATTACTGAAGCCGCACGCAACTACACAATTAAATTCTCGAACAACAACCTCTCCTCTCAAGCTGTGGAATTTATACTTGAAAGACTGCGCGCCTGGTATCTTGAAGAGGGCACATCCCCGCAAGTGTTCGCTGCAGTTTTAGCAAAATTCCCCACAAGACCGTTAGATTTTAAACAACGCATTAAGGCTGTTAACGCCTTTATTAAACTCCCAGAAGCTGAAGCATTAGCTGCAGCAAATAAGAGAGTAAGTAATATTTTGCGTAAAGCTAACACTGATAATCTCAAACATAAAATATCTGAGAAACTTTTATTAGAGCCAGCGGAGCAAGATTTAGCAAAACAGTTGCTTCAAAAAGCACAAAAAACTGAGGAGCTATACAAAGAAGGTAAATACACCCAGACACTACAGAACCTTGCTAGCCTCAAAAAACCAATCGACAACTTTTTTGATAATGTGATGGTAAATTGCGAAGACGAAGCGCTACGTAATAATAGGTTAGCCCTACTTACTAAATTGCGCGACATATTTATATTAGTCGCAGACATTTCACTACTACAGCAGTAAATCATGAAAAAAAAATACAAATTAATTATTCTCGACCGTGACGGTGTTGTTAACGAAGACTCCGACGCCTATATAAAATCACCAGATGAGTGGCATGCAATTCCTGGCAGCTTAGAAGCCATCGCTAAATTAAATAACGCTAATATTTTAGTCGTCATCGCCAGCAATCAATCAGGTGTCGCCCGCGGTTATTTTACCGAAGAAACACTCGCTGAAATTCACCAAAAAATGCAGCGCGAATTAGCAGCGCTTTCCGGACATATCGATGACATTTTTTATTGCCCACATCATCCTAACGATCACTGCGCCTGTCGCAAACCAGAAACAGGCATGATTAAAGACATCTTAAAGAAATATGATGTCGCACCAGAAAACACTCTGCTAATTGGTGACGCCATAAAAGACATACAGGCAGCGCAACGCTCCGGCTGCGATGCAGCATTAGTCAAAACGGGGAAAGGCAAGAATACATTATTAATTTGCAACTCAGACTGTCCGGACGTTCCAGTTTATGATGATCTTGCTGCTGCAATTGCCTACATTCTCCAAGATTAAACGCAAAAACATCAACCCACGACAAAGTCCTCATTCGCGAATTCTCTGTGAAATTACGGTATAGAAAATTTTCTTGCCACTGCTACAATCAAACTAAATTACCAAGAAAAATCAAACAATCGGAAAACGTATGCCAGGGCAAAGAAATAGAGCTATTACACAAACACATCAAGATAAGCGAAGCTATTCTGTGAGAGTTCGACGCTCAGCAACCAGAACTAGAGTCTTTGGAACATCTGTATCTGTCATTCTCATTGCTCTCTCAGCCTTTTTTCCGCCACTTATATGCATTCCGCTTGGTATCGCATTATTTTTATTCACTGACTTCATCTTACATCACCTTACCTCGTCTCGGCTGGCTAATTACCTCGCTCAGAACCGCTTATACGGAAAACCCGCCAAACTAACACATATGCTTGAAAAATCCGCCAATGGCGGTCTATACAGCATGTCGCCTCTGGGCATTTTCTCCAACGCCATGAATCATCGAACTTTATCGCAAGGCGTACTCGGCTCAACCGTATTTCTCCAAGACCTCTATTACCTCTTGCATACGATAACAATGGTAACGAACCTCTCACTTAAACATAGAGACAAGAGAGACAACAAGGTGTACGAACAACACAAAGCAGCCCTGCGCGCAGCAAATCGCGAGATAGTTGAACTAAACATGTACGCTACCATCTTCGTATGCTTACGCCTCATTGGCATCGCTTTCTCATACTCACTATTTATTACCTCCCTTACAACAAATAAAAAAACTTCGTTGGTAGCATCTATACTTAGCGGCTGCATTATACTTGCGGTTGGAATTGCGCAATGGCAATTTATTCATCACATAGACCACAAATCCAAACAATACGATGACCAATTAAAAGAATTAAACAATGAGCCTAATGACGCTATTACTGAACCTAATCCTTGGCTTTATTCAACCTATCAATTCGGTTCAAAATTAACTCATAAAATCTACTCCAGACTCCATAGACAACCCGAACAATCAACTACACAGCATGAAGAACTAGAGACCGTAAGCGTAGTTAACAGTGATGGAAATGACTCAGGACGCCCGCTGCTGGCGTCAAGAGAACAAAAACAACCTGTAAATATCCTTGATAACGGCGCAGGCACAGAACCAACAACAACTCACCTTGAGGATAGTGAGACCGCATCAATTCACGCACCCACAGCGACAATAACATCACTCGAAACAGAAGAAGAAACAAAGCTAGCAACACCAAAAATACAACGCTGCCCATCACAACTCTTTACTCCAAATAAAAACTCACCATCCTTTGCAGGCAGAATCAGCTCGATTGTTCGTACATCAACTGCTTCCCCAGCTCCACCTAGCCCTAGCACACCAGTAACAAACACCACCGAAACTCCAGACGCATCCATCTCAAGACCTAGCTCTGGTTTAAGAATACATATTGATAGTGATGAAGAAAGCGATAATGGCAATTCTCCAGTACAACCATCTGACTCATTTACGACAGCGCAAATTATTGACAGATTGCTAGCCAATCTTGATTTACAACAACAAGTTCAAACCCTCACTGAAAGCATTAAAACAGATGAAACAGCATATCATTCTCTAAAACAAGAATTAGTTTTAACCGCGCCCAGAGAAACCGATCTGTCTCCCGAAGACCGACAAGACAAACTTCAGCAACTACGTATTGCCTACAGAGAATTACTTAATAAACGCATAACGTTAACCGCAACTAAACGCAGACTTTACTTGCTTGCGAAGAATGCCAGCAATAAAAATTATGACCTAAGCACAGTCGGAATCGAAACCAAATTGCGCAACAAACTAGGAAACATTCAATTATTCACTTCTTCTTTGGACGACATCATCACCTTTGGCCTTGACCCGATAACTGAACAAATGACAAACAACATTGCCACCGTCTTAGTAACCCATAACCCTTCAGAAACAGAGCCTTATATACATCTAGGTGTATTCATCCTAACACACACAAATGATGATATAAACGGCCTATATTTCGATCCATTTTATGAAACCACCCTCGTGGACATGGGCATCCCTAACCCAAGGATTGATCACCTCGATATAATGCCGACACTTGGCTACTTCAGTAAAGACTGCATTATTAAATTCATCTGCTACATTTACAGCCATCTTCCAATAACGAGGGACTATCCTGCAGAGCACCAAGAAAACATCTTGCACCACTTAAACACAATTGAGATCGCAACAATTAGCGCACAACACAAACAAACTCCTGTGAGAAAGCAACAACCGATACAACTGAACGAAGGGACACCAGAAGATCCAGAAATTATTATCTTAGACACTCAAACCAATAATGATAAGGTCTTGGTTGATATTGAAGAAAGTTATCTCCCTTCGTTGCCAAGTGGTATAATTTCAACTCACTCACTATAAAACTGAATAGGCGCGCCAGCATGGGCAGACATGACACACAAAAACATTCTATGAAATTAGAATGGTCCGGATACCCACTCTACCCCGAAGACGTTAAAGATGCTTTTCCAGAAGATGAGCTCTGGGCATTGCGCTATCTGTTTTTTTATGGAAATCATAAATCCCCTTTGCTACCTGTTAACGATGATGCAGATTATCTAATTAATCTACTAGCGGTAGTTAATTCTATTTACAAAAAATATCAAAATACCCCCACCAACCATATCTTTGACACGTTTTCCTCTACTCTTAGACATGCAATCGAATACAAGACCAAAACTCTAACCGGCGAGACCATTCATAATCTTGCCAAACACAAGCTACAACAAGACTCAAAAGATGAATTACAACACCTATATGTTATGGCTACGCTATTTTTTAAAATCGCCTTAAAACATGAACCAGAAGCATATGAGAGATTAAATAAGAGTATCAACAGATACCTAATGTATTACTGCGACTTGAATAAAACAACATTCGACCCTGACAAAACAGACGAATTGTTTATAGAAATATGCCAGAAATTGCAGATCTATCTAAGCCCTAAAAAGGTAGAAGAACGCATAGGTAAGAGTGAAGAGTACATGGGCTACAAAAATCTTGAGCAACAAGCAAAACATAAAAGAACCGCAGCAAATTTAGCCCTTGCATGCGTTACAAAAGAGCTTAATATCCTACAAAATCCGCAAACTGTCTCAGATGAAGAAGATGTACACTTTGCTTCAGAAGCATCCGACACAGCCTCTAGTGATGACTCACTATCAGGTGATGAAAAAAAACGCGCTAAAAACCAAGCACAATTATCGTCGGAGCCCTCTTCTGATAATATTGCCAAGTTTGCAAAACCCGATTCAAAAGCATCAACACTAAGACGCCGTCACATTAAAACTCAGAATTCTAA
>JAGLTR010000005.1 GCA_023135155.1 Gammaproteobacteria bacterium | reverse complement strand
AAATTCGGTTTGCAACAGTCCCATAATGGTCGTATTATCATTTGCTTATTACTTATGGAGTAGCGCATGAAGAAGTGGTTGATTCTAGTTGTGGTATTGTTAGTTATTGGTCTAGGGATAGGTTTCTATATTCATAGTAAAAGCAGCCAAACAAGTATGGCTCCAACTGTTGCTGTCACGAAAGGTACAGTTATCGAAAAAGCCCAGGCTATTGGCTACATAAAGCCGCATCACTCAAATACGATTAAATCTTCTGTAAATGGCACTGTAATGGCGCTATATCATGACGCTGGTGATTTTGTACAAAAAGGCACGCCGCTAGCGAAAATTAAACCCGAACCAGATCCATCTGCATATGCTGTTGCTTTTGAAGGAGTGGAAGAATCCCTCGCAAACGAAAAGGCATCCTTAAAAGACTTAACGCGTTATCGTGAGGCGTTAAAAACGAAACTAATAACGACAAATTATACTGATTATATAAAGGCTAAGCAGTCATACGATACATCGAAAGAGAAGCGCATTTTAGCGCAACAAAAATTAGCGTTATTAGATAAAGGAACGACAAAAGTTGCTGATCGTACTATCGCAAACGTTGTTACTAGTCCTATAACTGGATTTATTCTAGCGCGCTTTGTCGATATTGGTGATCCAGTTATCTCATTAAGTTCTGCGCAAGCGTCAACCCCCATGTTCTCTATGGCCAACATGAATGATTTAATGTTTGAGGGTTCTGTCGATGAGATGGATGCAGCAAAGATTTATCTAGACATGCCTGCAACCATAATTGTAGGCGCTCAATCGAATATAAAAATTCTAGGGAATCTCAGTAAAATTGCGTTACAGTCTGACCAGGAGAATGCGAAAACTGGTGGAAGCGCTGTTGATTCAAACTTGCCATTTAATGTGAGCTTTGAGGTGCAGATAACTAAGCTGAAATTACCTAATCAACTAGTTCTGCGTTCAGGATATTCAGCCACAGCCAACATTGTTATTAAAAAAGCTGAAAATGTATTAACCCTGCCTGAAAGAGTTTTGAAATTTGATGGTAATAAGGCTTATGTGTTATTGGCACCAGTAGTTCCTGGTATGCAGCCAAAAAAACAGTATGTAAAAGTCGGTATTTCTGATGGTATGACTGTAGAGATAACGGCTGGCTTGAAGCTTGGGGAAAAAGTTTTAGATCAAGTCACAACAAGCTCGAAATAAATGTATTTACACTCTCTAGTAAAACAGATTTTAAAGGACATGTGGGCATGGAAGCTACGGTCATTTTTAGCGCTCTTCGGAATTATGTGGGGCACTATCACAGTCATAATGCTATTAGCTCTTGGTACAGGTTTTAGTACTGAAGGGCAAAAAAGCATGCTGCAAATTGTTGATGGAACTTTTTTTGTGATTCCAGACAAGACAAGCATCTCATATCGCGGTTATCCTAAGGGTCAAACTGTTAACCTCAAATCACGTGCGATCATGGGTTTAAAGACGGCGCTACCTAAAATCAAGATGGTTTCTCCAGGTTTGGTAACTAGAACATTTGTTGGTTATGGAAAACAGCGTGTCAGTAAGGAGCTGTTTGGAGTATCTTCGGCTTTTGGAGTATTGCGTAAGGTGAATATTCAGCCTGGAGGTCGGTTTGTAAACCCTCTGGATGTAAAGCAGAAAAATAAAGTTGCAGTTATAGGTGATAAAGTTCAAGAGCAGTTATTTGGTGCGCGGTCTCCAATTGGCAGGCATATTACTATTAATAATGTTGAATTTACTGTAATTGGCGTAACACAGCCAGCACGTAAAAACGTTTATAATTGGTATAAAAATAAAGTTGTCATACCATATACGAAATATATTGATTTATTTGGTAATCAAAACAATCCTTTTTTTGTAGTGTATCCTGATCCTAATGCCGATTCGTTAGCGATACAGAAATCACTGCGCACCTATTTTGCTGGCAGATATCACTTTGCTCCTAATGATAAATTTGCTCTGCGCATTTTTGATACTACAAAAATATTCCAATTTATGCGCTGGTTTTTTATCGGTATTCAACTGTTCTTAGGAATTTGTGGGACAATTACTTTGGGAGTAGGGAGTCTAGGTGTAGCTAATATAATGTTTTTGATTGTGAGTGAGCGCACTAAAGAGATAGGTATTCGCATGGCAATAGGCGCAAAGGATTGGCAGATTTTATTGCAGGTGATATTGGAGGCGCTAATCTTGGTTTGCGTCGGCGGTATAATGGGATTTTTGGTCTCATATATAGCGACAGTAATATTACAGCACGCAGGAATTCCTGAGTGGTTAGGTAAGCCGCAAATCTCAGTAACCGCAGCAGTTGTAACTATTATTATCATTGCGATTCTGGGCGTAATAGCAGGGTATTTTCCAGCAAGACGAGCAGCAAAAATGGATCCAGTGGAAGCGTTGGGGTTATAAATGTTATTTTCATTAAACCAAATACGTAAAGAATTGTTTCGTGAAAAGACACGTATGATTCTTACTATTTTAGCCGTTGCATGGGGCACATTTGCAATTGCCAGCATGTTATCTGTTGGTGAAGGTTTGCGGGTTACTTTTGGGAGCGCCGTAGCTAATACTGGGCATAATTTGCTTAGTGTAAGAGGTGGAAGAACAACCAAGCCATATCGTGGACGGCATGCAAACATTAAAGTTAATTTGGTGAAAAAAGATCTTGATGGCATCGCGAAATTGCCAAATATAGCCGCAATTAGCCCTGTTTATCAATGGTCAAAAGCAATGCGTTATAACGATAAAGTATTGGGTGAAACAGTCTATGCTGTAACTGCTAACTATAACAAAATTCACGATATTAAAGTTGAGCCGGGCGGACGATTCCTGTCTAACTTAGATATTCAGCGTAAAAAAGCAGTAATTGTTTTGGGGACACAAACGCGAAAAGATTTATTAGCGCGACAAAACAATCCTGTGGGCAGTTATATATATATCCAGAATAAACCATTTTTGATTGTTGGAGTAATGAAGCACAAAACCCAAATATCAGGACGACGCGCTGCTTCTGACGCTTATGTTAATTGGATTCCTGTTTCTACATATAAAGCAATCGCGAACCCCCAAAGAATTGACTCAATTGATATAACATATGCAAATTCAGAACAACTAGAGCAGTTGCAAGGACATATTCAGCAAACAGTAGCCCTTAACCATGGCGCAGATCCAGCTGATGAGAACGTTGTGCACATACGGGAATTTGCAAAGCGTCAGGCAAAGATAACTGGATTCTTCTTCGGTATGCAGATCTTCCTCGGCATTGTTGGCGCGTTAACTCTACTGGTAGCTGGTGTTGGTATTGCAAACGTTATGTTCGCATCGGTACACCGGGCTACACGAGAAATCGGAGTAAAGATGGCAATAGGGGCAAGGACATATCACGTGATTTTGCACTACATGGCTGAGTCGCTTTTAGCGACGTTTATTGGCGGATTAGTAGGTTTACTTATGTCATGGCTTCTAGTGATAGGTGTTGAAAATATACCGATGCACGGGAAGTTTATTGAGCATGTTGGTAAGCCGCATCCAATATTATCATTTAAGGTAGTAGCACTTGTCATCATTGTATTAGGTATAGTTGGGTTGTTAGCTGGTTTTTTCCCAGCGTTAAAAGCAGCGCGTATTGATCCATCAGAGGCAATAAGTTATGAGTAATCAGCCCTTAGTTCATTTAAAAAACATCTGTAAAACTTATTCCACAGGGAAGATTAATTTTGAGGCATTAAAAAATGTTAATCTCACAATTGATCGCGGTGAATATATTGCAATTTTAGGGCCTTCAGGTTCAGGTAAGTCAACGTTGATGCAAATTCTAGGCTGTCTTTCAACGCCAACATCTGGCAGCTATTTGTTAGATTCGAAAGAAGTAAGTAAGTTATCACGCAACCAGTTAGCAAAAATCCGCAATAACAAAATCGGTTTTGTTTTTCAGAGTTTTAATTTAATGGGTCAGACCTCCGCCTTGGACAATGTTATTTTGCCATTAATCTATCAGGGCACGGGTGTGAGCAAACGTACAAAGCTTGCACGTGAGATATTAACGCGCCTAAATATGGAAACGCATCTAGAGCATAAGCCAAATGAGTTGTCTGGTGGACAGCAACAGCGTGTCGCGATTGCGCGAGCTCTTGTTACAGATCCTGACATAATTTTGGCAGATGAACCTACAGGAAATCTTGATACTAAATCCGGCACAGAAGTCATAAAGATATTTGAAGAACTGTCAGAACAAGGTAAAACAGTCATATTAGTAACGCACGATTTAGAGGTAGCAAAAAGAGCGAGACGTATTATAAATATTCGAGATGGGTTTGTGCATGACTAATCAATATTAGCAATGCGGCGAATATAAGGGCTAACTGCGAAAGCAACGGCAGTTGCCGCAAGACCTGCAAGGCCTATGTAGAGAAAGGTGTTGCCATAGATATTCAGGATCATCAGTGGGTCATGAATGTTTTTAGGAATGCTTGCTAAGCTTGCAACCAAGCTTGACAGTGATGAGGCCAGAGCTGCAGCAATCAGGTACCAAGCACCCATCATAACACCATACATGCGTTGTGGAGCAATGCGAGTCACCATTGCCACACCCAGCGCGCTAATTAGAAGCTCGCCAAGCGAGTATAAGAAGATTGTCCAAACCATCCACAGGGGTGAGATCTGACCATGGATATCGTGATATAAAGTTGCCCATTTAAATGATAAGAAGCATAGGCTAATAATGAGTAATCCTAGTGGAAATTTAGTGGTGATAGCTAAATCTTTACCGCGTTTACCAAAATAACTATATGCCCAGATTAAGATAGGGCTCAAAATCACGATCCAGATTGAGTTTAACGATAAAAACGCCGCCGTTGGAATATTAACGCCAAGAAACTCATGACGAACGCTGCGCTGAATAAATAGCGTCACTGACATGTAATACTGAAAATACATAGTAAAAAATAGCATGCCCATGATGATTAACGAGAGGCAGGCGATAATTTCAAGCTTTTCTCTTTTCGGGCTGCGACCAATCTCAAAGACAAAATATACGCCGACTAATACCGTGGTAATGACAAAAAAGATTTGTGCGACTGTTGGCATTCTAACTAGCAGTGTGCAGGCAATAACGCTACCGATGATGCTTACGAAAACTAATGCCCAGGTCTTGAAGGGTAGTTTTTCATAGCCAGGTTTGGCGTCAACTTTTGCAGCACGATGGTGTAAAAGAAAGAAAGTAGCTATGCCGATATACAGGGCAATAGCGCCAGTAAGGAAAGCGTAGTGCCAGCCAAAATAGCGTTGTAAAAAGCCGGCCAAAATAGGGGCAAATATAGAACCAAGGTTCATGGCCATATAATAGAGTGTAAAGCCGCCATCAATACGCGGGTCATTATCGTCATAGCTGCGTGCCATTAGGTCGGTAGGCGCAGTCTTGAACAGGCCAACACCTGTAATAATAAGAGCAAGGGCGGGATAAAGCAGCATTTTTTCAGGAAAGACCAAGAGAGTTAGGCCAAATGCCTCCAGCGATAGCCCGGCTACGATGGCGCGCCTAATACCGAAAACATTATCAGCTAACCAACCGCCGATAGCGGGTGTTAGGAATACCAGGGCGGTAAAAACACTAAATAGTAAGAAAGCTTCATGATCTGATAGGCCAAAAGCACTTTTAACGTAGAGTACCAGAAGAAAGGATAGGGCGTAAAATCCGAAGCGCTCACACATGGCATTTGCTATTGCCAAGGGAAAAACTATTGGTTGTTTTAAGCGTTTCGTCGTTGTACTCAAGCTGTAGCTCCAAAAAGGCGAAGCGATCACTCTACTAAAATTAGCAAAAAATCGCAAGTAAAAGTATTTTCAAAGGAGGATGCCTGGGTTGAAGGAATAAATAATAACTCCTCCATAATTTATTGATTATACAATTTTAATAAATTATTTAAGCTCGAGTTAAGAAAATAATATTTCTCGGTTTTAACCTGGAGGCCAGTGCATTTTTCTGCCGCCTAGAAGATGTAGATGGATATGAAAAACTTCTTGGCCAGCATCAGAATTACAGTTGAAAATCGTACGATAACCGGAATCAGCTATGTTTAACTCGTGCGCAATATTTTTTGCAACAAGTAACATGTGGCCAATTAGTGGTGCTTCTTTTTCCGTAATATCATTTAATGTGGCTATATGTTTTTTAGGAATAATTATTTTATGCACTGGCGCTTGAGGGTTAATATCATTAAAAACTAGCACATCATCGTCATGATAAATAATGTCTGCTGGAATTTCCCCAGCAATAATTTTACAAAATAAGCAGTCCATAAATATCTCCTCAAGCTTTTTTCGTTTGTAATAAGAATATTAACGGTAAGATGATTATAAAAGCAATAGCAATGGCCCAGTAACTGTCATTAAAGGCAATCATACTCGCCTGTCTTGCGAGCTCGCCACCAAGCTTTTGTATGGCTAATGGGCTATGTAGACTGAGATGCTGGGTCTGTAGCCAGTGAATTAAGTTATGGTTAAAGATGTTGATGTGCCCACCCAAACGATTCCAGTTGGTTTGAGTTTCACGGCTTACAATAGTGCTAAATAATGAGATGCCAATTGATGTGCCTAACATTCTGCCAAAGCCAAAAAATCCTGAAGCTTCGGCAATGGTATTTTTTGGTAAGGTCATAAATGCTTCCACAGAAAGTGGCACAAAAAATAGACCCATACCAGCACCTTGTACAATTCCCGGCCAAATTATATTCCAGACGTCGACAGATAAATTGTAGCGACTGCTTGCATATGTGCCATATATGGACAAAATGATGCCGATAAATAGTAAAATCTTAGAGCCAAAACGCTTCATTAATGATGGTACTAAAATCATCGCAAAAGCACTTGCCAAACCGCGTGGCGCCATTACGAGACCAGCTAACTGAACGGGATACCCCAGTAAATGTTCTAGCATGATTGGTTGTAGAACAAGGGCGCTAAACATGGCGCCAGCATAAATTACGAGCATTAATATTGATAAAGCATAATTACGATCTTTAAAAAGCCGTAAATTAACAATATTATTTTTAACGCGTAAACCTCTTGCGACAAAAATAATTAAAGCGGTTATGCTGATTACAATTAAAAAGAAAATTAAATTTGAAGAGAGCCAGCCTTCTTGATTGCCACGATCTAAAAATATTTGTAAACAACCAATGCCGACAGCCATTAAGATTAATCCTGTCCAATCTATCGCTTTTGATTTTTTGATGGTTTCAGGAATGATGAGCACAGTCATCAGCAAGCTAATAGCACATATCGGCACATTGATATAAAAAATCCAGCGCCAGCTAGCGAGCTCAGTAATATAGCCACCAATAGTAGGACCTAAGATAGGCGCTACCATAACGCCGATACCCCAGATAGCCATCGCTTTGCCTTGTTCTTCATCAGAATAAATATCACGTAAAATATATTGTGAGATAGGTACAAGTCCTGCGCCAAACATACCTTGCAGAATTCGACAGGTAACGATTTGTGATAGTGATGTAGTCATGCCGCAAAGCATTGAAGCTACCATAAAGCCACTAATCATTATTAACAGCAGTCTTTTTTGGCCAACATTGTCGACTAAAAAACCAGTTAAAGGCATAACAATTGCAGACGAGACAACATACGAGGTTAATACCCAAGTGATCTGTTCGGCATTGGCGCCTAAAGAACCCATCATATGAGGGAGTGACACATTGACAATAGTAGAATCTAATATTTCAATTACCGCCACCATCATAATAGTGACAGTAATTAACAGCCGTTGGTTAGAGGTCATTTCTTCGTGTCCACAATCACCTTACTACTAGCGCCAACACGCAGTGGATATTTCGGATCTAAATTTAAGAATCTAATTTTTACTGGAAAACGTTGCGTTACTTTAATCCAGTTACCAGTAGCATCCTCAGGCGGTAACAAGGAAAATGCAGCACCACTACCACCACTGATATTCACAATTTGACCTTGAAATTTTCTATCAGGATACATATCAACAGTAATTAAAGCTTTTTGGCCAATTTTAAGTCGTCCCAAATCAGTCTCTTTAAAGTTAGCATCAACCCACCAGCGGTTGTTTTCTATTAAAGCAAACTGCGCTTGTTGGGCAGGTATCATAGAACCTTTACGTAGGGTGAAATTAATTATTTGCCCACTTGCAGGCGCGGTAATTTTTGTGTGTTGTAAATTTAACAGTGCTTGATTTAATGCTGCCTTGGCGGTGCGAATTTGCGCATTGTCTTCGCCAGGTGTACCTAGTTGTTGTTGTGCTTCTTGAAAATTACTTTGCGCAGCTTTTAGCGCAGCTTCGGCAACCTGTAATTTGCTTTTAATACTGTCGCCATCAGAGATAGGCAATACACCTTTTCTCACTAAGGTTAAAATGCGGTGCGCATCTTTTTGAGTATCAACTAATTCAGATTGACGTTCAGTAACAAGGGCGTTGGCGGCAATAATAGCCTCTTGCAATGCCTTCGCTTGTTGGCGCACATTATCTAATTCAGCCTGCGCTTGCTGTACAGCGATAACAAATGGTTTTGTGTCAATGCTAAAAAGTAGTTGGCCTTTATTCACAAAAGCATGATTTTGAGTATCTATGGTTGCAATTGGCCCACTTACTTGTGCGGCAATGTTAATAATATTCGCATTTACATAAGCATCTTCAGTTGATGGATGCACCATTTCATAGCGCCAGAAAAAATAACTGCCAGCAACAAGTAGAGCGATTATTGTCAACCAGATTAATAGCTTAAGCGAATGTCTTAGAGTAAATTGCATATTAAGTCCTTAATTTAAGGGGATTAATTTACTATTTAATTTTGTCAGAAGCAATGGATCTTCAGTTATTAATCATTGTCGATTACTCGGCGACTCGCTATAATGCGCCGGTTTTCTTGTATCTCATTTTTATAGGAGTAACTAATGGTCGCTATTGCATTTCCAAAAGAGACCCTTGATGGCGAGAAGCGTATAGCTATCGTTCCTTCGTTGGTCAGTAAGTTTAAGAAGTTAGGCGCCGAAGTAAAAATTCAGCAAGGCGCAGGGGAAAGTATCTTCGCTGCAGACAGCAGTTTTAAAGATGCTGATTTTTTGCCAACAGCTAAAGAAACTTTCGCTGCTGGTGATATAGTCATTAAAATTCAACCACCTACAAAAGAAGAAATCGGGTATATGAAAGAAGGTGCGGTGTTAATTTCAACACTTTATCCGCATACACATCCTGAGCTTTTGAAAGAATTAAATGCGAAAAAAATTACTAGCTTCGGGCTAGAAATGA
>JAGLTR010000049.1 GCA_023135155.1 Gammaproteobacteria bacterium | reverse complement strand
TGCCCGCAAGGATTGACGCTGGATCTTAGGGGTAATCGTTTTGGTCCAGAGGGAGCGCAATATCTTAAGAAAGCAATACAAGCCATCCCCTGTAGTGCTGCGCGTTTTCAGTTAATTGGCTGTGATGAAGTTGCAGAAAATATATTGCAAGAAATACAGGCCGTTACTTATTCGCTTCATGGTTCGACTTTGGATGACTATAGTAAATTCCAAGCTGCAATCAACGATTTTATAAAACTCCAAAAGGTATTTCCTGAATATGCGGCGAGAATGGATATTGAGAAAATATTTGGCGATCTTTGCGCAAACTTTGTTGAAAATACTGTGCGTAATTTGCCTGATGATTATGTGCAATATTATGAATGTTTGAATTCGGCATTATGTTTATTTAAGGAATGCTCTCCAGATCTAATTAGTAACATATTTTCTAGTGATATTAAGGATAAACTTGCACGTACTCTTTTGACTTTAGCTAGCAGCTATCTTAGTGAGGCTGATGCTCTTGTAGATTTAACAAATACCAATGATCCAAGTTACGCTAATGTTATAAAGCATCGTGTAAGGCAGGTGATGCTTCTATCATGCGCAAGTTCTTTAACTTCTGACCCTGATATTAATAGACACAAAGATATGATGATGAACACGTTATTATTTGCCTTAGATGGAAAAAAGCCTGATTTTAGTGAGGCTGTAGAAATAGAAAATATAGATAAACACCCACGTTTTAAACAAGCTATGCATTTAATTGCTAAAGATTATCTTGAGGTTTTTTCGCCGGATGATATCTTTAGTGATAAAGAGTTTTTTGACAAAGATTGTAATTCATCGCTTATGCGTAGCAAGAAAGGTGATTTCTATTATAGATTTTTCTCTGGATTTGACGAGAATACGAGTCGTGATGATGGCTGTGTATATGAGTGTAAGTCACCATCTCTTTGCTTTAGTCAGAGTCAGGAAGCGCCATACTAAGGATATTTTTTTGGTTATGTTTGTGAGTTTTATGGTTAAAAGTTAAAGGATGCAGCAAGAAGCTGTGTCGTTATATTACCATTTGTGTAATAAAATTGAACCTGGAAGAATGATGCTTATGAATGGGTCGTTTGTGGTTTCGTTTATGTCGGCGATTTTTAAGTCTATCTTTTGATCACCTATTGCTTGTTTTATTTCTGCTAGAATTCTAAATTTATTTATCAGTAATTGTGCTTTTGTTGTTTCTGTTATGGCGATTAACAGTAGGTCGATATCTCCGCCTTTTGCGTTATCATCAACGCGGCTGCCGAAGAGTCTTAGTTCAGCTGGTCCACCTGTGATAAATGGAGCGATGGCGCTGGTAATGCTGGTAATTTCATCCTTGGTTAGACGCATGTTAGCTCCGGCTTATTATTTCATTTATTTTAAGCAGATTAGGGCACTGAAGTTTGAGTTGTTTGAAAAAGTTGGTCAAATCATTTTCCGAATAATCATGTGCTGTAATGTTGCGTATTTCTCGAATGGTGAGCCAGTTTTTTGTATCCTCAATAATGCTCGATTTTTCGGCTTGGTTTAACTGATCTCGTAATGTACCTTTGAAACCGGGATCGCTAATCAAAATGATTGTGCGCAAATATTGGGTTAGAAATATATCAGCTACGCGGGAGAATCTTGCGGCGAAGCTTTCCCATGTTTCTAGTTGTTCTTCATCGAGTAATTTAGCATCTTCTGGTAGTTGTTGGACTTTGTTATAGCTATATGCTAGGTGTTGTAGAGCTTTTTCTAGCTTGCGTTTTTGTATGGTTAACAGTTGCTCGTATTTGGTCATTTGGTTCTCCTTATCTGCCAACATTATAGCCAATGAGTTAGGTGTTTTCATATCTATTTAGTGACCAGGTGATGTGTTCCCTAATAAGTGGGGATGATTGGTTGAGCTGTGATATTAATAGGGCGCTGATTTTTTTGTTTGGCGCGGCATTACCCAGCGCTACAGCTATGTTGCGTTGCCAGCATTCGTAACCAATGCGTCTTATGGCTGAGCCTTCGGTGTTTTTTAGGAATTCTTCTTCGCTCCAGGAGAATAGTTTTATTAGTGTTGTGTTATCTAGATTGTGGCGCGGGTTGAAATCTGGTTCTTGGGTTGTTTTTGCAAAGCTGTTCCAGGGGCAGCAGAGTTGGCAGTCGTCGCAGCCGTAGATACGGTTGCCGATTAGGGGGCGCATTTCTTCGGGGATTATGCCTTTGTATTCTAGAGTTAGGTAGGCTATGCAGCGTTTGGCGTCTACTTGGTAGGGGGCGGTTATGGCTTTGGTTGGGCAGGCGTTTAGGCATTTTTCGCAGTTGCCGCAGTGGTTGTTTTGCTCACCGTCATTCCGCGGCTTGACCGCGGAATCTATAATGTTTTTGGAATATAGCACGCTGCGTGTGCTTCTGGATCCCGTATCAAGTACGGGATGACGGAGGTTAGGTGTGGGATGATGGGTGTTGTGGTGAATAGTATCATCATTTATTAGATCTAAGTCGGTATATATTTCTCCTAGGAAAAAGTAGGAGCCTATTTGGTTGTTTAATAGTAATGAGTTTTTTCCTTGCCAGCCTAATCCTGCTTTCATAGCTAAGGCTTTTTCTAATACGGGTCCGCTATCGACGAAGCAGCGGTAATTTAATTGTGGATTTTTTTCTTTTATTTTTTGTGCTAGTTGTTCGAGTTTTTTACGCATCACTTTATGGTAGTCACGACCGAGTGCATATCTGGAAATATAGGCTTTGGTTTTGTCGGTTAGTATGTTTTCTGGGTTAGTGCCATCGGGCCAATAATTTAGTGCGCAGCAGATAATTGATTTTACGTTTGGCATTAATTGTTTTGGATCAAGGCGCATGGGGTTGTGTTTTTCTAGGTAGGCCATGGTGGCATGTTGACCTTTTTCTAGGTATTCGTTTAGTCGTGTAGCGTAGGCTGAAAGGTCGGTGTTGGTGATTCCTATTAGAGAAAAACCTACTGCATGAGCGCATTGTTTTATATGGTTTTCCACGGCTATTATTTGGTTAATATTTTAATGATTTCGTCGCTATCATAACGCGGTAGGGTGCGTTGGTTTTTATTAGCCACTAGTTCGCCAATAATTGTAATTGGTGTATTAGGTAATTTCTTTAGTATTTGTTCTGCGCCTTCGGCTTTGCAAATAATTAGAACGCTGCCTGATGCTAATAAACCTAGTGGGTCGCAATTAAAGATTTCTGCTAGTTTTTTGGTTGCAGGTAGTAGTGGGATGTTGGCGCGCTCCACTGCAAAACCACAATTGCATGCATCTGCTATTTCGTTGATGGCTGTTGCTATGCCGCCCTCGGTTGGATCGTGGATTGCTACGATATTTTCGTCTGGGATCAGTTGTTTTACTAGCGGCCAGATGCAGATGCCTGGATCATCTAGTAGGTTTTGCATATCGGCGATTTCATCTGTAGAGAAGTGCGCTGTTAATTCGTCGGCAAGTTTAGTGGCGATGAGGGCCGTACCTTCGATAGCGATGTTTTGGCATAGGAGTATTTTGTCGCCGGTTTTTGCATCGCTAATGTTTAGTAGTTTGTTACCTATATTTTCACCAATCATTTGCCCAACTATTACGGGCGTGGTGACAGCTTCTGTTACCTCTACATGGCCGCCTATTGATTGGACGTCATACTTTATCAATGCTGCGGTTAAATCGCTCCAGATCTTTCTGACGGCGTCTTCGGTGATAGTTTTGGGTAGTAGCATGCAGCCTGTGTACCAGCGTGGTCTGCAGCCCATGCAGGCGATGTCGTTTAGATTGACAGAGATGCTATAGGTTCCTAGTCGGTCTGATGCGAATGTAATGGGGTCAGTTGTGACCGCGAAATAGCGTTCGCCAATTTTTAGGCCAGCAGCATCATGACCTACGCCTGGGGGGATTACTAGCTCTGGGTCGTGCATAGGCAGTTGACCGATTAGTTCATCTAGCAGAGCTGCGGGTAATTTTCCTAAGGGTAGTGTTTTGTTATTCATGGTTACCATATCCAATTTATTTCTGGGTAGAGGTGAATCTGTTTGTTGGGCGTTAGGATCGTCAGATTTTCTATTTTGGTTGTGGCGATAAGCAGGCGATCAACTAGGTCGTCATGTAGTTGTGGGAGTTGTGTCGCTAATAGGGCAATTTTGCCGGTTATCGGAAGCTCTGTTAAGCCGTGCAGTGCTAGAGCTTTGCTGTACCAACTTTGTGGATTTGTGGGTAGCTCGATTAGTTTTTTGTTGTGCTCGATTCCTAGCTCGTAAGCCGTAGCTGCTGAGGTGAAGATTTTGCCTGAGTTTGTGGCTAGGATTTTACGCGCGTCTATTGATAGATTTTCTTGCTGTGAGGTTAGCGCGATTAGTGAAAATGTGTCTAGGAGTATCATTGGGTCCACTTATTGCTGTTAAGCATTTTTACGCCGAGTAGGGCTTTGTGTTTTTGGAGTGGATTGACCTTTTTGCTCGCTGGCGTTAGGTCGGCAATTGGTTTGCCATTACGACAGATTCTTACTGTTTCTTGGTTATCTTCAATGGCGGCGAGGAGTTTGGAGAGTTTTGTTTTCGCCTCGTGGGTGTTTACTATTATCATTTCTTTATCTCTATTAGCTAGACTAAGCTTAGTTTACTTTTATGTTGTTGGTTGGTCAAGGTGGTTTGTGGGGTTGTGCGGATTGGGGCTTTGGTGTGTTCTATTAATTTAGAGAATGAGACGCGATAAATCGCGTCTCTACGATTGGTGTGGTGTTTTTGTGGGTTTGTAGAGACGCCCAAATTGGGCGTCTCCTAAATTTAAAAAGACGCCCAGGTTGGGCGTCTCTACGCGTCATTGTTGGACTTGTTTGTTGAGGCGTGATTTATCGCTTCTCATAAAGCCGGATGGCTTGTGTGCTTACGGGCTGCAATATTGATAAACGTAAGTCAGTAGCGTAGCATTCTAGGGTGAAGTTAAATTAACGTTAAGGAATAACATTATGGAATGTGTGCAACTATGTGAAAAGATTAAGTATTATTGGGATAGCCATGTGATTCATGAGCTGTCTAAATATATTCGTTTGCCGGCTGTTACGCCGTCTTATGACCCTGATTGGAAGGAGCGCGGAGCGATTGATTCTGCGGCTGATATGATGGCGCATTGGGCGCGTATGCAGGGGCTTAAAGGTTTGCGTGCTGAGATTATTCATCTCGAGGAGCGCACGCCGATGTTGTTTATTGAGGTACCCGGCGAAGTTGATAATACGGCTTTGTTTTATGGTCATTTGGATAAAATGCCGCCGTCTGAAGGTTGGGATAAAGGTCTAGGCCCATGGAAGCCTGTTTATAAAAATGGCCGTTTATATGGTCGTGGTAGTGTTGATGATGGTTATGCGTTTTTTGCAGCATTAACTGCTATTAAGGCGTTGCAGGATGAGCAGATTCCGCATGCGCGTTGTGTGATTATGATTGAGGCTTGTGAGGAGGGCGGTAGCTATGATTTGCCCGCCTATATGGAACTTCTGAAGGATAGGATTGGTGAGCCTGAGTTGGTTTTTTGTATTGATACGGGTTGCGCTGATTATGAGCATTTTTATCTTACGAACTCTGTGCGTGGATATTTTTCAGGGACATTAAAAGCGGAGGTTTTGGAGGGCGCGGTGCATTCTGGTGGCGCTGGTGGAATTGTGCCGACGGCATTTCAGGCGTTACAAGTTTCGTTGGATAAGATATTTAATTCGAAGAAGGGCAAGGTGTTATTGCATAGTGCGGAAATTAAAATTCCACGTGAGCGAGTTAAGCAGGCGAAGGCAACAGCGGCTATCGATGGCGAGAAAGTTTATTTAGAAATTCCATTCATTGAGGGCGTTAAGCCTTTGAATAAAAAGCCAGAAGAGTTGCTGCTAAATCGTAGTTGGCGTTCGGCTATGACCATTACGGGTGTCGAAGGAATTCCTGCAATGGAGCAGGCTAGTAATGTGATCTTGCCAATGAATGCTTTGCGGCTTTCGTTTAGGATACCGCCAAATGCAGATCCTTATGTGGCGGCGGAAGAGGTGAAAGGGTTGGTGGAAGAGGGCACGCCATTTGGCGCAAGAGTGAGTTTTGAGCCTTGTGAATTTTCACAAGGGTGGAGCGCTCCGGAGATGAGTGCTTGGTTGCGGCAGGCAGTTGATGAGGCTGCGCACTGTTATTTCGATAGCGAGCCGCTGTTTATTGGAGAGGGAGGTTTTATCTCGGTGCTTAATTTGCTGCAAAACACATTTCCTGAAACACAGATTGTGGCAACAGGGGCTTCTGGTCCAGGGTCAAATCCGCACGGTCCAAATGAATTTTTGCATATTCCAACGGCAAAAAAAGTCACCTGTTGTATTGCGCATATATTAAGCGAGCACTTTAAGTCTATTAAGTAACTATATGATATTGGAGAAAAAATGAGTAAAGAAATAATTGCAAGCAGTGTTGAAAAGTTATGGGTCGAGCAGGTCCTTCCGGGGCTGTCTGAGTTTATTAAAATTCCTGCTGTGTCACCTGCGTATGATGACGAGTGGGAGGCTAATGGTTATTTGCGTCAAGCAGGTGAGCAGATGGCGGCGTGGGTTACTGAGCAGAAGATAGATGGTTTTCATAGTGAGATGATGCAGCTTGAAGGTCGTTCACCGGTTTTGTTTATTGATATTCCAGGGGATTCCGAGAAGAGTGTATTGTTTTATGGGCATATGGATAAGATGCCGCCTTCCGAAGGCTGGGATGATGGGCTTGGCCCGTGGGACCCAGTTGTTAGAGGCGATAAGCTTTATGGTCGCGGTGGTGCTGATGATGGTTATTCGCTCTATTCAGCTATTGCGGCAATTAAGGCATTGCAGCTCGCTGGCATGAAGCATCCTCGTTGCGTATTGTTTATTGAGGCTTGCGAGGAGAGTGGTAGCTTTGATCTTGCGGCCTACTTTGAATCGATGCGAGAGAAAATTGGTGAGCCAGAGTTGGTTATTTGTTTGGATACAAGTGCGCAAGATTATGAGCGCTTATGGATTACCAGTTCCTTGCGCGGTGTTTTCAGTTTTGATTTGAAAATTCGGCAGCTAACCAAAGTTCTGCATTCTGGAGTAGGCGGAGGAATAATTCCTGATATATCAAGGGTATTGCGGCTTATACTTAATCGTACGGATGACATTGATACAGGGCGTGTATTGATAGAAAGTTGCAATGCGGTAATTCCGGAAGAAAGGATTGCTGCGCTCAAAGATGCTGCTGATGCTCTGTCTGATAGTGTTTATAAAAGCATTCCTTTGGTGCCTGGTTCCGAACCTTTAAGCATGGATGTTATCGAGCTATTGGCTAATAAAACTTGGCGGCCAGCAGTGTCAGTTATTGGTGTTTCTGGTTTTCCAGCAGCTGAGATAGCGGGTAATGCAATGGTGCCAGAGATTACGGTACGAGTTTCGGTTCGTACGCCGCCAGCAACTAATGTTGATAATTGTATCAGTGAGATACGTGAGAAACTTCTAGCAAACCCTCCTTATGGTGTTGAGCTTGAATTTGCTCTTGGTGAGCATGTTGATAGTTGGGCTTCACCGGATTTATCAGCACCAGTGGCGCAAGCCATCAGTGAAGCATCTACCGCCTATTTTGGTAATGACGCGGTATATCTCGGCGAGGGCGGCGGTATTGGTTTTGTGCCATTGATGAATAAAATGTTTCCTAAGGCGCAATTTATCTTGACCGGTTTAGTGGGGCCTGATTCAAATGCGCACGCTGCGAATGAGTCACTGCATATTCCGACTGCCAAGAAGATAACTTGTTGTATTGCGCACATCCTGCAGGCGCATTGTCAGGATTAATAAAATGGGGCTGCTGCAAACCGAATTTAGGCGAGCAGTAATGCGAGAAAAATTGGCGAAAAACGCGCAGTTTATATTTATAAAGGAGCATTTTGAGGCGGTTTTTCTCGTATTA
>JAGLTR010000048.1 GCA_023135155.1 Gammaproteobacteria bacterium | reverse complement strand
AAATTCGGTTTGCAACAGTCCCAAAAGGTGTTTTAATGCGCTCATTACATATCTTATAAGGAGAAGTGCCATGTTAGTAGTTGGAGTCCCAAAAGAAGTTAAGGTGCGCGAATATCGCGTCGGTTTAGTTCCTGATAGTGTGCGTGAGTTGATTCTGCATGGTCATAAAGTTGTGATTGAAAGCAATGCCGGCGTTGGTGTTGGTTTTTGTGATGTCGATTATGAGGCCGCAGGCGCTACTATTTTAGGAACCGCTGAAGAGGTGTTTGCTAAAGCTGATCTTATTGTGAAGGTTAAAGAGCCGCAAATTTCTGAGTGTAAGATGTTGCGCGAAGGCCAGATTCTATTTACCTATCTGCATTTGGCTCCGGATCCAGCGCAGACGAATGCGCTGAAGGCTTCTGGTTGTACGGCTATTGCTTATGAGACTGTGACTGATAAACATGGTCATCTGCCTTTGTTGACGCCAATGAGCGAGGTTGCTGGTCGTTTGGCTGTGCAAGCTGCTGCGCATTGTTTGGAGAAAAAGCAGGGTGGTTCTGGTATTTTGCTTGGTGGCGTTCCTGGTGTATCTCGCGGTAAGGTCGCGATTATTGGTGGCGGTGTTGTTGGTTTGAACTCTATGCTGATGTCGATTGGTAAGGGTGCGCATGTAACTGTATTGGAGAAGTCAGTTCCGCGTCTGGCTGAGTTGGATACCCATTTCGGATCGCAGGTTGATGCCATTTATGCTACGGCGGGTTCTGTTGAAGAGCATGTTTTGTCGGCGGATGTGGTTATCGGAGCTGTGTTGATTCCTGGTGCTGCTGCGCCTAGATTGGTGACGCGTGATATGTTGAGTCATATGCAGACGGGTTCGGTTTTAGTTGATGTTTCGATCGATCAGGGTGGCTGTTTTGAGACGAGTCGTCCAACTACTCATGATGAGCCAACATATGTTGAAGAGGGTATTGTGCATTATTGTGTTACTAACATGCCAGGAGCTGTGCCACGAACTTCTGCTTTTGCGTTGAATAATGTTACGCTGCCTTTTGTGTTGAGCATTGCTGATAAGGGTGTGGCAAGAGCGCTTTTGGAAGATTCTAATTTTCTAAATGGGCTGAACGTGCATAAAGGGCAGATTACCCATATTGCGGTTGCAGAAGCATTGGGGTTGGATTATGTGCCCGCATCCAAGGCCTTAGATGCTTAATTATTGACTGTAAGTTTATTTTGTAGGTGGATGAAAAATAAATAGTTTATCCGCCTTAATGTCATATTTTGGAGCGAGATTATGAACGAGTTTTTTGTTACATCAGCGGCGCATGCAGTTGCGATTCATCCCATCTTAAAGTCTGAGTTTTCGGGTTGGCTTGAGAAACAGAACGCAAAGCTACGCAATTGGTTAACGGTAAACAATTTTAAAGCAACCTCTGGTGAGGTTTGTCTTGCTCCAGATCGCGAGGGTATGGTTAAGCAGGTTTTCTTAGGGCTAGATGATTGCGACGACGTTTGGGCGTTTGGTGCTTTGCCAAATAAAGTACCTGAGGGTGTGTATCAAATTAAAGGGCGCTGGAAATCGAAACAGCTCGAGCAGTTTGCAATCATGTGGGCGTTGGGTGCCTATAAATTCACGGAATATAAAGGCGGTTTTATTTCGAAGGCTAAGCTCTTGCTTCCTGAAAATGTTAATATTAATCAGTTAAATACAGTGATTAGCTCAACCTATCTCGCACGCGATCTTATTAACTTTCCGGCTGAGAATATGGGGCCATTGTCTTTATCAAAGGCGCTTACTAGTGTTGCGATAGAGTATGGCGCGAAGGTAAATCAGGTTATTGGTGAGGACTTGGTTAAGGCAGGTTATAACGCTATTTACGCGGTTGGTAAGGGTAGTAGTTCGCAGCCACGTTTGCTTGATTTAACTTGGGGTAAGGAAAAAAATCCTAGTATCGTTTTGGTTGGTAAGGGTGTCTGTTTTGATAGCGGTGGGTTGGATATCAAGCCGGCTTCTGGTATGGCGATGATGAAAAAAGATATGGCAGGGGCTGCATACGTAATCGCTTTAGCGAAGATGATTATGGCGGCTGAGTTGCCAGTGCATCTGCGGGTTTTAATTCCTGCTGTTGAGAATATGGTTTCTGGTAGCTCATATAAACCTGGGGATGTGATTAAGACTTATAAGGGAATTACAGTTGAGAATACTAATACTGATGCGGAAGGTAGGTTGATATTGTCTGATGCTTTGGCTGTTGCTTGTGAGTCGAATCCTGATTTGGTGCTGGATTTCGCATCATTAACTGGTGCGGCGCGTGTTGCTTTGGGTACTGAGATTACAGCTATGTTTACAGCTGAGCATGATATTGCGCATAAGATAATGCGTACTGCTGAAGAAGAGCATGATCCTGTTTGGAAACTGCCTATGTATGCTAGATATCGTGATGCGCTGGATAGCGATATCGCTGATATAAAGAATTCAGTAAGTATCCCTTGGGGTGGCGCTATTACAGCGGCGTTATTTTTACGTGAATTCGTTGAAAAAGATATTCCTTGGGTGCATTTTGATGTTGCTTCTTTTAATGAGAAAAGCAAGCCAGGTCGACCTAAGGGTGCTGATGTTTCAGGATTGCGGGCGATATTTGATTTTCTTGTTGCGCGGTTTGATTGATTAAGGGTGTTGTAATTAGAATAGCATTTGCTAGGTATTATGGATTCTCCGGTCAAGCCGCAGAATGACAGCGCTACTAGTTGATGAGGTAATTTTACGTTGACTAGTCTTTTTTGTTAGGATGATTTTTTTGTAAGAGAGGTTTAATCAGGATGGAACTCGTAAAACAATTTCTTATTTGGATGACTAGTAAAGGTTGGATGGTTCAGGCCTTTTTGATTGTTCTTGCTAGTTTGATTTTGCACTACATCGAATCACGTATTTATCGAAAATTATTTCCTAAATTACAAAAAACTCGGGTGATTTGGGATGACGCGCTTGTTTATGCTTTGCATAAACCATTGGCGTTATTTATTTGGATAATAGGTATTTCTCTTGCGGCTGATATTGTTGGAATTCACGCGAAAGATGTTTTTGTTTTTCATTTGATAACCCAGGGACGTAATTTCGCAACGCTCTTTGCTTTTGTTTGGTTCTTATTTCGTTTTATTACTTATTCGGAAAATGGGATTATTGAACGTCGCAAGCGACGTCATCAAAGTGTTGATCGCACAACTATTCATGCGATATCACAAATTTTACGTGCAACCGTAATTATTACAGGTGTTTTAATTGGTCTGCAGATTTTTGGTGTGCCAATTTCAGGTGTCCTAGCTTTTGGTGGTGTTGGTGGTATTGCTGTTGGTTTTGCCGCTAAGGATCTGTTGGCAAATTTCTTTGGTGGGTTGATGATATTTTTAGATCGACCTTTTGCTGTGGGTGATTGGATTAGATCTCCTGATAAAGATATCGAAGGTACTGTTGAGCATATTGGTTGGCGTTTAACAAAGATTAAGACTTTTGATAAGCGACCAATGTATGTGCCGAATGGAATATTTTCTACAATTGCCGTGGAGAATCCATCGCGCATGACTAATCGTCGTATTAAAGCAATTATCAATTTGCGTTATGATGATGCGACAAAGGTTGCTGGTATTTTGCAGTCGATTGAGAAGATGTTGCGTACGCATCCTGAAATTGATACGGAACAGACTTTGATGGTGAATCTGGTTGAGTGTGCTTCCTGGTCGCTGAATTTTATGATTTACACCTTTACTAAAACGACTGAATGGGTAAAATTCCAGGCAGTTCAGCAGGACGTATTTTTAAAAGTTTTACAGATAGTGGAAGAGCATAAAGCGGAGTGTGCTTTTCCAACTTCAACCATAGTTGTCCCTGAGGGGATAGATATGATTAACTCAAAAGGCGCAAAAAAATGATGTTACCAGAACATATACGTGAAGTTTACGCTAAAGCGACAAAGATTTTTTCTAGGAATGAAATAGAGAGCGCTTTGGATGCGATGGCTTATGATATTAGTGCAAAATTAGCTGATGCTAATCCGGTATTTCTGTGTGTTGTTATTGGCGGGATTGTGCCGATGGGAAATTTGTTGCCGCGTTTAGATTTTCCGTTAGAGGTTGATTATGTGCATGCGACTCGTTATGGCAATGGGTTTGTTGGTAAAGAAGAGATTAAGTGGAAAGCAAAGCC
>JAGLTR010000047.1 GCA_023135155.1 Gammaproteobacteria bacterium | reverse complement strand
GGTTCGACTCCGGCCCTGGGCACCACCCTCATAAAGGCTTCCGTCATTTCTTGTTTTTCATTATCCCGATGTTTTTTCTGAAATGGTACATTGTTGGTACATTTCAGATCGCTTTGCCATTCATTTTTAGATTTATATTTTCTGGTTACGTCAATAAAAACAGCGTATTTACGGGTTGATTGTGCCACCAGTGTACCATTAATGTTGCGCCGTTCTCGGAGGTTACGCCGAACACGGCGTAAAGAAGATTATACATAAGATTATATATCAATAGTTGCGAATTATGAGCGTCTGTTGTAGCATCATGCCATTAGTCAAATGGGCGTGAAACATGGCAACAATTCAAGAAAGAAAAGCAAGAGATGGGAGCGTTACCATTCGAGTGCTTGTCCGTTTAAAGGGTTATCCAGTTCAGTCCGCATCATTTAAGCGTAAAACTGATGCGAAACGCTGGGCGGCACAAACTGAAAGCGCCATTTTGGAAGGCCGACATTTTAAAACTAGCCAAGCTAAGCGTCATACTTTAGATGAGTTAATCACCAGATACATAAAAAATGTTCTCCCGAGTAAGCCGAAAAGTGCAGCAAAGCAATTAAGTCAACTTATGTGGTGGAAGGAGCAGATTGGCGCATATACGTTAGCTGATATAACGCCGGCTAAGTTAGCAGAGTGTAGAGACAAATTATTAAGCGAAAGAACTTATCGAGGAAATGAGCGTAGTGCCGCTACGACCAACAGATATTTGGCTGCTTTATCTCATGCCTACACTATCGCAGTTAAAGAGTGGGGTTGGGTTGATGGTAATCCTGTGCAAAAGGTTCGAAAGCCGAAAGAGCCGCGTGGCATTGTGCGCTTTTTATCTGACGACGAGCGTAGGCGCCTTCTTGCTGCGGCTAAAGAGAGTAAAAACCAATGCTTGTATCTTATCGTTGTTCTATGTCTTTCAACTGGGGCACGCAAAATGGAAGTTTTGGATCTTAAGTGGGATGACGTTGATCTAAATCGCCAAGTGATTACTCTTCATGAAACTAAGAATGGTGAGCGAAGAGTTTTGCCAATCGCAGGTCGTGCGCTCGAATTATTGAAGCAACATGCGGAAGTTAATCGCTGCAATTCCAACCTGGTTTTCTCAAGCCCTCATAGACCCGATAAGCCAATTGATATTAGAGCTGCTTGGGAAAATGCTCTCATTCGAGCAGAGATTAAGAATTTTAGATTTCATGATTTACGTCATAGCGCCGCATCATATTTAGCAATGAATGGCGCAAGTATGGCAGAAATCGCTGAGGTGCTGGGTCATAAGACTCTGCAAATGGTTAAACGTTATGCGCATTTATCTGAGGCACATACTGCTAAGGTGGTTACACAGATGAATGAGAAAATTTTTAGAGATGAGTTGTAAAATGAATAATTATAGATTTGGTAATGATGAGTCATTATTTGAAGCATCCAACCCACATTATGTCGGTAGTGTTTTCGCAGGAAAGACATGTATGTTTTGTAATGGTACAGGGCTGGTTGGATCAAACAATCTTTCATCCATTGGAAGCAGTGTTAGTGTCGATAGCTCTAGGGTTTTAACAAAATCTTGCTCACCGTTATTTGGTTTGTTAGCGAACAATCAGCCAGCTTATGCAACAGCGGGGTTGGATTGCTCTAATGAAGGCATCAATTATTTAGGATTACTCTGTAATAATAGGAATAAAAACACCATTGGTTGTTGTGATCGATTCGGGGGTGTTACATCCTCCCTGTCAAATCTTCTGGGTGATAACCCTCAGTTTAGTGGAGCAGAAGTTGGTTGTTACAGTCCCCGAGCTGTAGAAATAGGCGGAAATGCTTTAAATAAGGTTTTGCCATTTGGATCATCATCTTCACATGGTGTTACATCAATTTATAGTGGTAATCATGAAAATGATGTTGGCGTTGGGGCGCGGGCACTGGCGTCTGCAATTTGTCAGAATAATGATGGTTGCTTTGGTCTTGGTGCTAACTTGATCGGTTGCGTAAAATCTACTTTGGTTGGACCACCAAATAATAACTTGTTAAGTGGTGGTTCGGTAACTGCTAGTTCATTACTCGAATATATTGGAAATTCAAATTATAATTCTTCGTCGCAGGAAAATAATAGTGCATTAGCTGGCGCTTCAGTTTTGGAAGGCGAATATCTTGAAAAGCGAGAAAACTCTAGGCTTGATAGTGTGATTGAAAAAGCGGTTAGTGTCGCAATAGCTCGCAAGGATCAAAAAAAGGATAAAAAAATAGATCAAATATACAGTTTGTTATGTTTCTTTGTCCCAATGCTTATTAGCGCATTTCCATTTAAGAATGAGGATCAATGTGTATCAGAAGCTGAAAATGTTATGGCCCCAACAATTAGGGCTAATTGTGTTAAAGCGGGATTGAAATCAGGGCAGGAATCACGTGAAGAATCAGAAAGAAATTGGAAAGATGTGATAGAAAAGGCTAGCGAAATATCAAGGGAAAATCCCGGTCAATACTCAGCAATAGCTTTGGCTCGCTTAATGTTCCCTATGGTGCAAAGAAGGGAAATAGTAGTTTACGGTCAAGAATATGATAATAATGAAAGAGCGTTTATTCGCACAGCGAGAAAAAAATTTGGAGCTCATGAAGATATTTGTGCTTTTTTGAAAAGAAAGGGTGTAGGCAAAAATAAATAACGCCTAATTATTAATTATGCTGGCATATGACATGCTCTGTGCCAACGATTTTTTGATAAATTCCTTTGAGTCATTAGCTGCATCTAACAACCTGAATAATATCGTTTTTTTGTTGTGGATTTGTTAAGCAACACAAAGAGTTAATAAAGTTGGCACTGAACCGCGTAATGCCACGTTATTTTGTATTTTAATTAAGCCTCTTAATAACAATAAAAGAGGCTATCTATGGGCAGTAAAATGAAGCGATTGGCAACAGTCAATCAAATGGCTGAGCTTTATCCGAGCTTTACCCAATCAGCTATTCGCTGGTTAATTTTCAATGAAAAGATCAATGGCTTTACCAAATGTTTAAGGCGTATTGGTAGACGTGTATTGATAGACCTGGATGATTTTGAGCACTGGATTGATATGCAGCAAGCTAGCGGAGGTGCAAAATGAGTAAAAAGCAACGCCCAGTGGTCAGAAGACTGGGCGCTTCAAAAATAGATCTAACACGTTTTCATGATACCAGCTCAGAATCACAGCGACAACGCTTGTTGAAGTTGCTTCGAAAGCGTCCCGTGACCACTGTTGAAGCTCGTCACAGTTTAAATATTATGGCGCCAGCTCCTCGTGTTTTTGAGCTCAGACACAATCATGGTCACGAAATTAGAATGGAGATGGTAAGAGATTATACTCCAGAAGGCTTTAAGCATTGTTTTGCTCGTTATACTTTGGTGCGTGAGAATATCGATCATGGGAGTGGGTGCGATGAAAAATAAGCAAACGCCTCCTTATGGTCGTGAATTAAAAATCGCATTGCAATCAGGAGCTGTTTTTATGAATGATCTGTTTATTTGTGTAGGTAAAAATGCCTGGAATGTGGCTAAGGGATATAGGCGGTCTGGTAATGCGGCATTAATCTTTCCAGAAAAATGCAAGCCGAGTGATTTTGATTGGTCAGTAGTAAAGCATCGAGATGTTTTGGTCATTGCTACCCAGCCAGACCTCTATCAGCTAATTCGTGCATTGGCCTATGAATTGCTGAGTCAAGGAAAGGCAAATATTGTTCGAGTAGCCTCAATAACTGGAGGTAGAGCGATCTTTCGTCGCTATGGAGATTCTCATGCATGAAGAACCTCTTGAGAGCTTAGAGCAAGATTTTGCGCCACCTAAAAAGCAATTGAGGGTGGTGACGTTTGCAGAATTAGTTAAGTACGAATTTAAGCCCAGGGAGCTGATTTTAGCTCCCTGGTTAGCTACGCAATCATTAAGCATGGTTCATGCTCCAAGAGGTCTTGGAAAGACACATCTCTCGCTAGGAATTGCCTATGCTGTTGCAAGTGGTGGGCAATTTTTACAGTGGGAGGCGGAGAAACCTAGGGGCGTGTTATTTGTTGATGGAGAAATGCCAGGTAATGCGCTACAGGAACGTCTCAATCTGATTGCTCTTAGTGGTAGTGATTCATTAGAAGCGCCGCTACATTTTCTTACTCCCGACCTACAGGAATTTGGCATGCCAGATATCTCAACACCTGAAGGTTGGCAGCAGATAGAAGATCATATAACAGATGAGATTGAATTGATCATTATCGATAACCTTTCTTCATTAGTTAGGTCGGGTCGAGAAAATGAGGCTGAGTCTTGGCAGCCAATACAAGACTGGGCCTTGAGTCTAAGGGCAAGAGGCAAAAGTGTTATATTTATCCACCATAGTGGCAAAGGAGGTCAGCAGCGAGGCACTTCGCGCCGAGAGGACGTTCTCGATAATGTGGTGAAACTAAAGCCTCCTTCGGATCACTCGATCGAAAAGGGAGCTTGCTTTGAGGTTCATTTCGAGAAGTCTAGGCATGTCTTTGGCGATGCCTTAAAACCGTTTGAGGCGCGTTTACAGGAAGATGATAACGCTTTGCAGAGCTGGACAATTCGAACTGTAGAACAATCAACATATGAAAAGGTGGTTGAGTTGAGCGGCGAGAATTTATCGCAGGGAGAGATAGCTGTTGAGTTGAAAGTTAATAAATCAACGGTATCAAAGCACATTAAGAAGGCTAGGGCAGAAGGAGCGTTAAGTCATAAAGCTGCTTCTGGCGCTGGTTAGTCTCCTTAATACATGCGTTGCATAGTTTCTTTGTTAGGCAAGGCAACTGTGCAACTTTGGTTGAGTTTAGGCAACTAGCATTGCAACTAGAGCGCAGCAGTATGGCTATAGGTCGCTTTAGGTGTAGCTGTTAATGCAACTTGTGCGGAAACTCTGATGCAACAAGAGCAGAAATATGTGCAACTTAAGTGTTGGAATCAAGGGGGAGTTTTCAGACGCTTTATGCGCGCGCGTAAAGGGGTTCGGTAATCAAAAGAGGTTTTTATGATGTCGTTAGGAGAAGTAAATCAGTCAAATGATCCGTATGCATGGTTGTACTGGAAAAAAATAAAACCATTTAAAGGTGCATGGCGGAGGTGTGGCGCTAAAACTAAAAGGACAGGGTTGCCTTGTCGTGCTAGGGCCTTAGCGAATGGTCGTTGTAAGTACCATGGAGGGCTTAGTACTGGGCCAAAAACACCAGAAGGAAAAGCTAGAGCATTAGCGAATTTAAAGCAGTACAGAAACAAAGGCTCAATTTTGATCAGAGATTAATCTTGCAGTTTCTTGATGGGGGGAAAGAGTTCGCCAACTTCTACATTAAGGCCTTTTGCGATTCTAATAAGGTTCATCGAAGCGATGTTTCGTTCACCACGCTCTATACCGCCCATGTAACTTCTATCCAAGCCAATAGTGTCTGCGAATGCTTCTTGGGATAAGCCCTTTGATGTTCGTAGTTCACGGATCTGGTTTCCGACTTTAACTAGACTGGGGTATTTTGATTTCATCTCCTGAAAGAATATGGGTAATGTGCTTGATTATCCACGGGCTATGAGTATCATGCATGTAAATAGTCGTAATGTATAATTTGAGCTATGATTGCTTTCATAGCTTAGGGAAGAGAGGTAGGAAGTTTATGAGATTATTAAAGATTTGCGTGGTTTCTATGCTGCTTCTATTTGTCGTCTCTCCAGTTGTAAGTGCGCATATTACAGATGCCGATGCGCAGAAAATAGTTATTTATAACTATAATTACCAACTTGACTTACTGAGACAGTCATCTGTTCGACAACTTTCTCATAGTATAGTTGTTATGAATAGTTTACTGCATGAAAAAATCACAAATAAGTCGATTGTAAATAGATTTTTATTTAAGTTTGTCGAATTGGGCGCAGCTATAGGGATCAGTCAATGCTCAGAAGCGGTTTCCAAAAAAATTGAGCAGGATGGTGATTACAAGATGCTGCAACTGTATTTGACGTCTTATTATCAAGCATCAAACGCTTACCAAAATTTAAAGTTAGGTTTTGCACCGGTTTTAACGGCGGATCTCAATAAATTATCAAACAGTCAGGCAAAAAACATTGTACAAATAACTGGTAATACCTATTTGTCTCAAGTTAATAAAGTAGATCTTATTGCAAGCGCCCTGGCTACTGATTTTAGTTCAATTAGCTCTCTTTCATATGATGCATTAAAAAAACGTATTAGTGATCGTTTGTTGGCAAATAAAAGATATTGAATATTGCAGTAGCGCTTTTTATCTGCTTGAGCATGGGGCTGCAAATTATATAGATGTGGGCCGTCATAGCCGCAACGGAATAATTGTTTTGAAATTTACAGGGGTGCTGAGCATGAAAAATCAACATTATTTAGGTAGGAAAGTGTTTGCTATTTTTGTTTGCTTATTTTGTATTACTTCGTGTTATGCAAAAACAAATAAATTGTGTCCACAGTCCGACGACCTAGTAACACATGAATATTTGCATCTCATTGGTACTATTGATACAACTAAGATCAAAACAACAAGCGGCTTTGAGGTAGCAGAACAGAAGGCATTGACGCCCTTAATAAACAAGCCAGAGTTTAGTGCTTTAAAAAAAATAGCGCATCAAAATGATGAGTGCGGCGCAAAGGCTAGTGTGACTTTATTTTTAATTTACTCTCAATTAAAAAATAGGGTGCTTACTGAAAAATACCATCAAAAACTTTTGAAATTTGCCAAAAACAATAAGCATTCGACTTATCCCGTATTATGCTATGATCATAGCGGGCTAACAAAAAACAGTGATGTGGCATATGCATGCGAAAAAATCGTTAATAGCAGGGCCGGCACTTTCGGCAAGCCCAATAAGCAACTAGCTCTACTCAGATTGTCAGGAATTTATTTTGATCAGAAAAGCGTTGATAAACTAATTAACCTTTGCATAAATACGACAGACAAGCGCTTCCAGCAAGGTACATGTAGCTCGGGATTGTTTGCGTTAGCTGGCCAGTTTGATACGGAAAAAAATTACTCACAAAAATTTAAGATCCTTTATAGTCTGGCGCAATTTGATGACTCAGGATTATCCCAAGCACAGTTAGGCGACATGTATTTTAGGGGTGAAGGGGTGTCTAATGATCCGATAGAGTCTATTGTATGGAATATAAAAGCTCTAGGCAAATTAACCGATAATGCAATTAGAGTTTTGACCATCCAGCAAATTGGAGCTGCTTATGCGCAGATCACTAACTATGTTATGGCTTTCAAGTATTTCCATCAGGCGGCACTAATGGGTTATCCTTTAGCGCAAGCAAATCTAGA
>JAGLTR010000046.1 GCA_023135155.1 Gammaproteobacteria bacterium | reverse complement strand
CATTACTGCTCGCCTAAATTCGGTTCGCAACAGCCCCAATAGCGTTTTTCTTTCATTTTTTTGTAAAAAAAATTGTCAAAGCCCTTTTCTTAGTCTATAGTACTGTACTAGACGCTTAGTACACTATTACAGAGGTAGACAATGCTGGCAATTGACAGTTTAAAATTTAGTTACAACAACCGTGAATGGCTTTTTAATGATCTCGATCTCTCCTTGTCGTTTGGGAATATCTATGGGCTCCTAGGGAAGAACGGAGCCGGAAAAACAACCTTGTTAAAATTGATCTCTGGCTTATTATTTCCCAACGGCGGCAACTGCGAGGTACTCGGTTTTCATCCTCTCGAGCGCCTCGCCCTCTTTTTACAAGAGGTCTATTTCATTCCAGAAGAGTTTTACGTGCCACATGTGACTGCCAAGCAATACATAAAACTATATTCGCCTTTCTATCCGCGCTTTGATATTGCGTACTATGAGCATTGCATGCAAGAATTCAATGTTGAACAGAATAAATTATTAACCTCTCTATCATATGGCCAAAAGAAAAAGTTTCTTATTGCTTTTGGTTTGGCGACCAATTGTAAATTAAGTATTTTTGATGAGCCTACCAATGGGCTGGATATCCCAACCAAAAGTCAATTCCGAAAATTACTGGCTCTAGCAATTAATGATGAGAAAACGTTTATCATTTCAACACACCAAGTTCGTGATGTTGAGAATCTTGTCGATCCAATTATTATCCTTGATGAAGGTAAAATTGTTTTCAATCACTCCTTAGAAAAGGTGAGTGATCACATCGCATTTGTTAATCAATTTGATAAACCACAAGAAACTGACATCTTTTATAGTGAAAAATCAGTTAATGGTTACTATATAGTTAAGCCAAAAACTGACGAGTACGAATCTCAGATTAATCTGGAGATGCTTTTTAATGCTGTTATTGCCAAACCAGCTGCAGTGCAAAAGTTAATGGCTGGAGAATAATATGAAATCAAATTCCTTTTCTTTATCACGTGCTTTCTTGTTAATCCGTAATGATATAGTTTTGAACAGATCAATCATTACGACAGTCACTATTACTTTGGCTGTGTTGTTGCTGCTTGCAAATATGATAGCGCCCCATAATATCCTTTCGGTTAATACCTCTCCGAGTGGATATTTTTGGGTGCTATTTGTTGGCGGCATTTGGATTACCAGTAAGATTTTTCGTGAGCTACACAGTAAGGAGCGTAGCTATTTTTCCTTAACGCTGCCTTGTTCGAACTTCGAACGTTTTTTTGTGGCATTTTTTGAAACAGCAATTCTTTATCCGATAGCTGCATTATTGCTATATACGCTGTTTTACTGGATTATTGGTTTAGTGAGCTGGCTAATATTTAAATCATTCTATTTTGTGATTACGCCTATTCAACTTACGACTTGGAGCATGATTGGTGTCTATATTATTATTCAATCTTGGTTTCTGTTGGGCGCAATATATTTTCGTAGTCACGCCTTTATAAAAACTGTTTTAACATTAGCATTGGTTGGTTTATGTTTTGGTATCGTAGTGCTAGTTCTAGCGCGCATTTTCCTTGGAGAGTTTTACTTCCTGGGGTCTATGTGGCCACTGCATTATACCAATGCGATGCCCGAATTCTTCAATATTGCTAAAAACATCTTCTGGATCGGTCTGGCGCCAGTTTGTTGGATCGTTGCCTATTTTCGCGTGAAGGAGGTTGAGGCTCGCTAATGGAATTTCATGCGCAACAGGCTATCTATCTCCAAATTGCTGATCGCATCTGTGAGCAGGTATTGCGTAAAGAACTCAACTCCGATGAACGTATTTCATCCGTGCGAGAAATGGCGGTTAGTATTGAAGTAAATCCAAATACAGTAGTGCGCACTTATGCCTATTTAGAAGAGCAGGGGATTATTTATAAGCAGCGAGGCGTCGGGTATTTTATCGCTAAGGATGCTTACCAACGCACCCTGAACTTAAAGAAAGAGTATTTCCTAAAGCGCGAGTTGCCGGTGTTTTATAAGACAATGTCGTTGTTGGGTATTGAGTTTGAACAATTAAAAGAATTAACGGACAAAATTAATTAATTTCTTTCTGAGGTGATTTATGAAAACCAGTAATAAAATAGTGTTATATGTGATTGCGGCCTTTGTTGCATTACTGCTTGTTCTTTCGATTGTGATGCGTCTTAATGCTGGAACAAATGCCGCAAATACGATTGAAAATTATGGTGAACATATTGCTGCAAACTTGGGGGCGCAAAGAACGATCTCCTTAAGTCAGAAGTCAGAGCAGAAAGTTTATGAGGTTGGTGCTTTTAGCTCTATAACTATGGTCGGACGTTATGATGTGATTGTCAAAGCTGGGGCGAAACCGCAGGTGCAGATAGTAACAGATGCAAATGTATTGCCGGTTTTAGGCGTTGCGAGTAAATCAGGAACGCTTTCCATCAGCACGCAGAAAGGTGTTGCATTAAATCTACCAACGCCAATTAAGGTAATTATAACGACAAATAAACTAAGTGAGCTCTCTGTTGCCGGTAAGATCAAATTGCAGGCGACTGGCATTAAGGTTGATAAATTAACACTTAACATTGCTGGTAAATTTGATGGGACTTTTGTCGGTAGAGCCAAGAATCTGGACGTGAATGTTGGTGGTGCCAGTATGATTGATGCGCAAAAGCTGATTACCGATAATACTCATATAAATTTTGCCGGTCGTAGTTCTCTCAAAGTATATGTTAATAAAGGCCTCAGTATTAATGGCTTTGGCGCTGGAGACGTAGCATATTACGGTAATCCACGTCGAGTTGGTTATCACGCTTTTGGTAAGGTGCATGTATATCGCGCTAATTAAAAGATAGAGCTTTCGTATAGGCGGTGCGTCGTTGTTGACCACATGCAAACAACTTTTGCAGTGACATTAACATAGACGCGCTGTCTGCCGTTTGGATGGATATCAATATTGCAACAGCTCCATATTGTTGTCTAACTATAGCCATTAAATCCCAATTGACGCCAAGCTTCATATAAAGCAACAGCAACAGTATTAGATAGGTTTAGGCTTCTTACGGTCGGTAGCATTGGTAGGCGCGCAATTTGTTCTTTCGGTTGTGCGCTTAAAATATCTGCCGGTAGCCCGCGAGTTTCAGGACCGAATAATAGTGCATCATTATCCTGATACTTAATCTCACTATAATTAGTTTTTCCTTTGGTGGAGAACGCGATAATTCTATTGGGTCGTATTTGTTTTTGGAATGCAGCAAGAGTCTTGTGAGTTATTACGCATGCCAAGTCATGATAATCTAAGCCGGCCCTTTTGACTTGCTTATTATCTAAATTGAATCCCAGAGGTTCAATTAAATGTAGCGTGGCACCAGTGTTTGCACATAAGCGAATAACATTACCTGTATTAGGTGGGATTTCCGGTTCAAATAAAACGATATGTAGCATATTAACTAGATGTAGATACTTGTGGTTTTTGTTGTAGTTTGCGTTTCGCTCGATTGCCAACTATGCCTATGGACGCCTCTGACGTAGCATGATCATCGATAGTATCGATATCTTCATCATGATCTTTTTTGACATCTTTGTTGATTAGGCCATTGCGATGCTGGAAGTATGCATTGCGTACGAATACATAAGGGTCGAATGCTTGCTTAATTAGTTTATGTGCCGGTAATAGGTTGGCCCGCACATCAATTAGATCCAAGCCGACTAAATAGTAGCGTACTTCACGATTAATATGTGGATATACACTCAACAGATAGTAATTAACTGGAATGCCAAGAGTATCTCTGACAGTGCTCGGACCTAACAGAGGTAGCATGATATATGGAGATTTTTTTGCACCCCAGCGTGCTAGGGTCAGGCCAAAATCTTCATAATGTCGTTTGAGTCCAATTTTGGATGCAACATCAAAAATACCAAAAATGCCAACTGTACTATTGATTACAAAGCGCCAGGCATCGGCCAGAGCCTGAACAGGTTTGGCTTGTAAGACATCATTCAAAACAGTTGGAACTTCACCGATATTGTCGTAGAAGTTGCTGACTCTGGTTTGAAGCGGTTTTGGTACAATCGTTGTATATACTTCTGCCGCAGGACTAAAGACCAGGTCATCAACAGCCATATTGAAGGCAAAAACCTTGCGGTTCAAGGCTTCATAAGGATCGTTGGGGTTGGTGGCTTTTGGCGCCGTTGCACATCCAGATAATAGAATAGATAGAGCCAGAATTATGGCATTATGGGTGTTTGTTCTTTTTGGTCTTAGCATTCCCAGGCTCGTTTGCAAGCAATAAAAGATGCGGTATCTTAGCATAGAGATTTTGATTTTGTAAGAGATCTTGTTTTGCACAACAGTTGCTTGTTAGGTATTATTACGGGCATCAAGAGTGAGGAAGGATAATATGATTCACCATCTATTAAGACGTATTTCAACGCGACTATATTTCGGCGTTGGTTTTCTAATTGCCGCTGCGGTAATTGTAATTTCTATTGTTTATTTTCAACTGTATTTGGATTTGATGCCGTGTACGCTTTGTGAGTTGCAACGTGTAATTATTATACTGTTTGGTGTAATTTGTTTTATTGGTTTCTTGCATGGACCGAAA
>JAGLTR010000045.1 GCA_023135155.1 Gammaproteobacteria bacterium | reverse complement strand
TAATCCCGATCAGCTTTGGGAAACGACCATGGATCCGAATACTCGTCGTATGATACGAATTAGTGTAGAGGATGCTTTTGCTGCGGATCAGTATTTTACGACTTTAATGGGTGATCAAGTAGAGCCGCGCCGGGAGTTCATTGAGCAAAATGCGCTGTATGTTGAGAATCTGGATGTTTAATGTTTGTGTTCAGTAATAATATTATTTTTTATTATTACTGATCCATATTTCATGGTTTTTAAAGTCAATGAATATAATGTTTTTCTTGAAAAAGCTTGATCCAATTAAACCATCAAATGGAATTTTATAATTAGTAAGATGGAACCAGGTGTTTGGTAATTTTTGTTTGTTAATAATAAAATCATTAGTTTTTATGTAGCGACATTTTTTCTCATATGTTGATTTGCAGACTCTTTTTTTGCTTTTTATTTTCGCGCTATATTTTATTGAAGAAGGTTGTGCGCCGGTATCCCAAATAAGTGTTAATTTTGCTTTGTCTATATATGCAGTTGTATTGATGCCATATGTCATATTAAAAACAATATGACGAGTCCAGGTGTAATTATAATAATTGTTAGGTAAAGTGTGCTTTCTGCTTAGAACTACACGTTTATGAGCGTAGTCAATTATCAATCCGAAGTGTTTTAATAGTCCTAAACCAATGACGCCATTCTTGGTTGCGGCTGATGGAATAAATCCTTTTGAAAATCCTCCCCATAATTTTGGCATACGTGTACCTATAACATTATGCAGTGTAAAGTGCCCGAGTCTTAGGCTCGGAATAACAAAACGCTGGTGACAGTGTTTTGCTCCCACCACATCGCGGAAACATTTTTTGGAATTTAAATAATGCACGCGTATTTTTTTTAAAATGCGAGGACTGAGAGCAATTGTTGTGCTAGAAGCTCCGGTGTCAAATAACAAATTAAATGTGTGTCCTTGAATAGTTATTGGCATGCTAGGCAACTCTTGTGAGAAGGTTAGTGGCAGAGTGGTGAAGTTTATTCCAAAAACCATACCGGGAAAAATTAAAAGAGCGACAATAAGTGTTTTGCGCATTACAGCGGTCCCTTGCTGTATAGGTAATAGTTTACCTGCCCAGAAGTTTTTTGGCGATATGGCTTCCAACTCTCTGGAACAATCAAAGGCTTTAATCTTCTTTCCGTTTCTAGATAAATAAGAGCATCATCAGTTAGGAGGTTATTGTCTTCTAACCACTGACAAGCAGGCGCGATCAACCCTTGTTTAAATGGAGGGTCTAGGAACACCAGATCGAATTTGCGCGCGAACGGATTAGGAGCTGCAACCGAGAAATTCCAGCAGTGAAAGTCTGCATTTGTGGCTGCAAGGGTGGTAGCATTTTGCTGCAGTGATTGAATAACGTGCGATGAGCTATCGGCAAAAGAGACATGTTTAGCGCCACGCGACAACGCTTCAAACCCAAGTGCGCCACTGCCGGCAAACAGATCCAGACAAGTTCTATCTTCGATGAATGGAGCAAGCCAGTTAAATAGGGTTTCACGAATGAAGTCAGTTGTGGGTCTGATCTCAGCTTGCTCCGTAAACGCTAGTTTACGGCGTCGCCACTGCCCGCCAATGATGCGTAATACATGTGTTTTCTTCTGCATGCCGACATTATAAGTGCTAAGTGATAGTTTTGATACTACCTGGGACAACATCCAATGTTTGCCTTGTTGACGTTGTTTAAGGTCATAGTATTTACTACGGTGATTTTTTAGTTGTATTTCGTTTACAATCTCGTTCCCCTACGTATTAAGAGCAGATTTTATGGCTATTGGAGTTTTCGAAAGGTTGCAGCGTTTTTTTTCTGGTCGCGAGGAATATTCGCACTCATATTCTTCGTTAAGAGACCAAGACGTCGAAGAGGCTGGTAATAACGTTGAGACTTCTGAAAGAGCTCCTGTTTTGGCAGCTAACAGTCCCAGAAATATGACTCCTGCTAGTGATGATACGTTCAGTATATTCAGAACAGACACAAGTTTTTTTCATGCCAAAGCAGCATTACCATTTGCGGCATGTGGTGCATTGTCTGGTGCGGTACTTGGTCTGCTTATTGTTTTTGTGGCTGAGGGATTATCTGCTCCTTGGTGGGTCTACTGTATAGCCATCTCTGCTGGTGCGAGCACAGTGGGTTTTGTTGCCGGTGCTGCGCCAGCAGGCGTCCAGTGCTGCGGCAATTATTGCGGTGACTAATTTTCCCTCGAGATCTCCTTGCGTATCATGAGCGAGCCAGGAATAATGAGTCCTGGTGATTTATGTTTAAATTTGGCAAGAAAAAAACGCAACAGCAACCCGATATTCCAGAACCAAAAACTGGCGGTGTTTTCTCGCATTTAAAAAATGGTTTAAAGCGCACGCGTCAGACAATGTTTGGAGGGATGGCAACGCTATTTCTCGGTAAAAAACATATTGATGCCGAGTTGCTGGAAGAGATTGAAACGCACTTATTATTGGCTGACGTTGGGGTTGAGGCGACACGCGAAATTATCGATGATTTAACGAACAAAGTGGTGCGCAAGGAGTTGGCTGACACCGAAGCACTATTTAATAATTTACAACAACATTTAAGCAAGCTTTTGGAGCCATGCGTCGACCCGCTAATTGTTAGAGAAAAGAAACCTTATGTTATTTTAATGGTTGGCGTTAATGGCGCTGGTAAAACCACCACGATTGGTAAATTGGCAAAGCAGTTACAGCAGCAGGGTAAGAAAGTTATGTTGGCGGCCGGTGATACTTTCCGAGCGGCAGCGATTGAGCAGCTGCAAGTTTGGGGAGAGCGCAATAGTATTCCAGTTATTGCGCAGCAATCTGGCTCAGATAGTGCGGCGGTAATTTTCGATGCCTTACAAGCGGCAAAGGCTCGCGGTGTAGATGTTTTAATTGCCGACACAGCGGGTAGATTACATACGCAAAGTAATCTGATGGCGGAGCTTGAGAAGGTAAAGCGTGTCCTTGGCAAGCTAGATCCTGAAGCGCCGCATGAAGTGATGCTGGTGTTAGACGCAGGCATTGGTCAAAACGCCATAGTGCAAGCCGAACAATTCAATAAAGCTGTTAACATTACCGGTATTACTTTAACAAAGTTGGATGGCACAGCTAAAGGCGGTATTATATTTGCAATTGCAAAACGCTTGCGGATACCCATTCGTTTTATTGGCGTAGGCGAGAAAATAGAGGACCTGCAGGAATTTAATGCAGAAGAGTTTGTTTCAGCACTGTTCGCTGCAAATAATGAATGAGATAGGGTTAGGGCATGATCCAATTTAAAAACGTTTCGAAAAAATATACAAATGGTCATGAAGCATTAAAGCATGTTTCGCTCCATATTCGCCCGGGAGAAATGGCTTTTTTAACCGGGCACTCAGGTGCTGGGAAAAGCACTTTATTAAAGCTAATTATTGCGCAGGAGCGCGTTTCGCGTGGCCAAGTCATTGTCACAGGCAAAGAGTTAGATGCATTATCGCGCGGCCAGATTCCACATTTACGACGCTCCATCGGAGTGGTTTTCCAGGATGCCCAACTGCTAACGCAACAAACAGTTTTTGAGAACGTTGCTTTACCTCTGTTAGTGTCTGGTTTTAATTATTATGAAATTGGCAAAAGTGTGCGCGCTGCTTTAGACATGGTTGGCTTATTAGAGAAAGAAAAATATTTACCATTATCATTATCCGGTGGTGAACAACAGCGAGTTAGTATAGCGCGTGCGATAGTGAATCGTCCGACACTGATTTTAGCAGATGAGCCAACAGGTAATTTAGATCCAGAGTTGTCTGCAGAAATTATGCGCCTATTCGAAAACTTAAATGCATCTGGCACCACTATGTTGATTGCAAGTCATGATTTATCGCTGATTGCTTCTATGCATCATCGCGTTTTAACCTTAAAACAGGGGATGTTAATTAATAATGGCAAAGACTAAACATAAGCAGCGTCGACCCAAGACGAAATTAAATGTGTATTTTGCTTGTCATATGCGCGCTTGTTTTGCGAGCCTTGGCCGCATGGTGCGAGCATCATTTGCAAACTTTATTACAATTTTGGTTATTGCAATTGCCTTGACTTTGCCGCTTACTTTTTATGTGGCTACTAAAAATGTGAGTTTAGTTACACAAGATTGGAGTAGCGCGAGCACGCAGATAACCATATATTTAAAAGCAGATCTTACGCGCATACAGACACAGGATGTTCTGCATGAATTACGTGCTAACACTAACATTGCCAATGTGCGTTATATTTCGCCAACGCGTGGCTTGAATCAATTTGCGAAAGTGCTAGGAAGCTCGGAAATTACACATTTATTGCGTTGTAACCCTTTGCCCGGAGTGGTTATTCTTCAGCCAATATTATCACTGCGTAACCCAGCGCAGTTACAGCAATTGGCAAATCGTCTCCAGGAGATGTCGAGTGTTGATATTGCCCAGTTAGATATGCAGTGGCTGCAGCGTTTAGATGGCATCATAAACCTAGCCAATAGTGCAGTATTTATTTTAGCGCTGCTACTAGGCTTTGGAGTGTTGTTGATTATTGGTAACACCATCCGCTTGGCAACACGTGATGAACATCGAGAGATTGCTGTTTTTAAATTGGTAGGAGCTACCAACGCATTTATTCGCCGGCCTTTTCTTTATATTGGTATTTGGTATGGATTCTTTTCTGGCGTTATTGCTTGGGTGCTTGTGTCTGTAATAATAGATTGGCTACAAGCTCCGGTCAGCAGTTTGGCTAGTTCGTATGGCGGACGATTTATTTTGCAGGGTTTAAGTTTCGATGCGGGATTATCGCTGGTTCTTATTAGCATGTTTTTAGGATTGATGGGGGCGTGGATTACAGTTAATCGTAGTCTTAAGGCTCATTATTAATTATTTTTAAGGAGAAAATATTATGCTTACTTCACTTTTTTTAGCTAAAGTTTTTAGTATTTATTTGGTGGTCATTGGAGCCGCTTGTCTTGTTCGGCGC
>JAGLTR010000044.1 GCA_023135155.1 Gammaproteobacteria bacterium | reverse complement strand
CGGCGCGAATGGTTTAAAGACGCGGTGGCTGAACTATTTGACAATAAAGCCGTAATGTTAATTTGGGTTATATTTGGTCTGATTTTGGGCATTATTTTGATAGTGGTCCATCCTCTCTTTACCGCCGACTGGCGTAGCGTTATCTCTGTTTTATGCTGGCTTGTATTTTTTAAGGCGGCAGTTTATCTTTTTGTTGGGGATGCGATGTTTGCGTGGAAACGTGCCTTGCTTACTAAAAACGGTATTTATTATGTTGCCGGCACTGTCTGTATCTTAGTAGGAATATTTTTAGGTTATCATGGATTTTGGTTGATGGCTTAAATACTGAGTTTATAGAGACGCCCTAAAGACGCTTAATTTCTAACAATTATCAATTGTAAAAGCTATTACTTCGTTAATGGCTTTTGTTTTTGTATATAGCATTAATAAGCGGTCAATGCCTAGGGCAACGCCAGAACAGTTCGGAAAATTATTCGCAAGAGCTTGTAAAAAATATTCGTCTAATGGCGGTTGCTCTAATTTTAATTGCGCGCGTTTTTTTAAGTCAGCAATAAAGCGTTGCCTTTGTTCGTTGGTATCACTTAATTCATGAAAGCCATTTGCAAGTTCTACGCCATTAATATAAACCTCAAAACGCTCTGCCACGTCGTCATTGATTCGCGCCAACGCTGCTTGTGATTTCGGGAAATTGTAAATAAATGTAGGTTGTGTAAAACCAAGATGAGGCTCAATAAACCGTATTAATAAAATATTTAGCCAGCCATCTTTGTCCAAATCTGGAATATCGTTCAATCCATTTTGTTGTGCACAAGTGCGTAGATCATCAAGACTACAATTTAATGGATCAATGTTTAAATGTTTCTGAAAGCTTTCTTGATAGGTGATTTTTTCTGCGGGTTTGGTTTGTAATAATGCGTGTAAAAGTGCATCCATCTCCTGCATTAAAGCATGATGATCAAAGTCAACACGATACCATTCGAGCATAGTGAATTCAGGGTTATGTAATTTACCGCTTTCATCATAACGAAAAGCTTTGCAGATTTGATAAATAGATTCAGTGCCAGAGGCAAGCAGACGTTTCATTGCAAACTCGGGCGATGTTTGTAAATAGAGGTTCTTATTATTTAAAGTTGTTTTGAAGCTGGCAATATTTGGGTCTGGAATAGTGCTGTGGGTTAATAACGGTGTTTCAACTTCCAAGACATCGCGAGCAGCAAAAAAAGCTCGTATTTTCGCCAATACTTCAGCGCGGGCTCGAATGTTGATTAATGATGCAGAAGGTTGCCAACTCATTCTTTGGCTCTTGAAGCGTACTCCCCTGTACGTGTATCAATCTTTAAGAGATCGCCTTCATTAACAAATAGGGGCACTTTTACAATGGCGCCAGTTTCTAATGTTGCCGGTTTGCTGCCGCCGGTTGCTGTATCACCCTTTAACCCAGGATCAGTTTGCGTGACTTTCAGCACCACAAAATTAGGGGCAGAAACAAGGATAGGTTGGTCGTTATAGAGAGTAATAGTGTATGAATCTTGTTCCTTCAGCCATTTTTTGGTATCACCAACAGCATTAGCCGTGGCTTGATATTGCTCGAAAGTTTCAGGATGCATAAAGTGACAAAACTCACCGTCATCATAAAGATATTGTGCTTCAATTTCGATTACATCAGCGCCAGGTAGACTTTCACCAGATTTGAATGTTTTTTCCAAAGTGCGACCAGTAACAAGATTGCGATACTTCACGCGGTTAAACGCTTGGCCTTTTCCAGGTTTGACGAACTCGTTTTCCAAGATATTACAAGGGTCGTTATCAATAATAACTTTCAAACCCTGCTTGAATTCGCTTGTGCTAAAATTAGCCATAATATACCTCAAAGATTGTGTTATTAATGGGCGCGAGTGTACACTAATTGCCCGAAAGAGAGAAGAGAGTGGCAAGAGGTGCGCATGGTTAAAGGCAATTGGCAAAAAGAAATATCAGAAGCAATTACATCTGTAGATGAGCTTTTAAACATCTTGGATTTGCAAACAAGCATAGCAGGCGACCAGTTAATGTTCGCTCCTGAATTTAAGCTGTTAGTGCCACGTGCTTATGTGTCTCGCATGCAGAAGGGGAATCCACAAGACCCATTGTTGCTACAGGTATTGCCGCGCGTACTGGAGGCTTGCAATGTCGAAGGTTTTTCAGTAGACCCGTTAGCTGAGCGGGCTGTATCTCCAGTGCCAGGTTTGTTGCATAAATATTATGGCCGCGTATTGATTACTATGGCTGCAAGTTGTGCACTTAATTGTCGTTTTTGTTTTAGGCGTCATTTTCCTTACGCGCAAAATATAATTGATGAGAATACTTGTATGGGAATTTTGGCCTATATCGCTAATGACAAAACAATTACAGAGGTTATATTAAGTGGTGGTGAGCCATTATTAATTTCTGATGCAAAATTTAACACGTTTATTAATGCGCTTGAGAAGATAGAGCATGTTAAAATTTTACGCATTCATAGCCGCATGCCGATAGTAGTTTCTGCGCGTATTACCGAGGAGTTGTTGTGTTCGCTAAGAAAATCACGTTTGCAAATAGTTGTGGTGGTGCATTGTAATCATGCGAATGAGCTTGTGTCGGCTGTAACAGAAAGTATTGACAAATTGCGTGCAGCAAAAGTTAGCGTGCTAAATCAATCAGTATTATTGCGTGGCATTAATGATAATGCTGATGCTCTGATTGCATTGAGCTACAAATTATTTAATAGCGGGATTCTGCCTTATTATTTGCATATGCTAGATAAGGTGCAAGGCGCGGCGCATTTTGCTGTTAGTGATACATTGGCGCGCAGATTATTGGCCGAGGTGCAAAGCAAATTGCCGGGGTATTTGGTTCCGCAACTAGTACGTGAAGTGCCTAGGGCCACAAGCAAAACGCGTTTGTAATAGATTTATTAGGTGCGCACACATTTAAAAATCATGCGGTTTTTCTTGGAGTCAGTTACAACAGATATCTTTTTATACTTGGTGCAGTAACTATTTGCTATTTTCTGGGCTACAGCAACGTTATTTAAATTAACATTAGTTACAACGATGCGGTTTTGTTGTAGGTTAATAGCTTTTGGGGTTGTGGTTGTAGTACACGCTGTTATTAGAAGACCAGACGATATTAGCGCAATAGGGATGATTCTCTTCATGTTGATTGCTCCTTAATGATTTGGGATATGGGTACCAAAGATATGTTTTGTGATTTTAATAGAGGCAGTTCTTTTTGTAAAAAAGCTAACGTCACGGGATAAGGGTGTGCTATTGCAACTCCTGAGCCAAGGACGTGAGCTCTATGTAAAAGTTTTGCAAACTGCCTAGCGATATATTTACTGTTGCGTTGATCATCTAGGAATATATTACGCCGCGTAGTAGGAATGTTGTTTTTGTGCGCAATTTTTTCAGCAACACTATTGGCAATGGTCCGACTATCAACAAAATAAACCCCCAGAGGTTTGATCGCTTGCATGACCCAGTTCATGTCGCCAGCGCGCTGTGTCATTAAGCTGCCCATGTGGTTATTTAAGCCTTGGGCATATGGAACAACACGTATATCATCAAGAATCGTCTGATCGATCTGTTTTTTGCTCATACTCAAACGTAATGCACCTTGCCCTAGCGACAAAGGCTCTAAGGCTTGCATGGGCGCATGCAGCATAATTTCTTTGCCGGTCATATGTGCTTTTATTGCTAATAATTTAGTGTGTGGGCGATAGGGCAAAAATGCACAAGTGACAGCGCCTGGAAGATATATAGCTTGTAAGCCTCGTGGTAAACTGTTCCCCAAATCATCAATAATAATGCTGATTTTAGGTTGAAGGGCCCAGCAGTTCGTAATGAATATCCAGGAAATTAATAACCAAATAAACTTTTTCATCACTTGATTGCATTTATTCCTTTTAGTAAATTCATGGCTTCATACAATTGATAATCGGTATGAGCTAATTGTAAGTCTTGTTTTTTTATTTTAATAAGGTCAGCGTTGATATTTTTAATATGATTGTTAAGATCAGACTCTTTCAGTGGATCTATTAAGACACTGTCAGTTTTTTTCTTTGGCACAGTAAGGTCGGCAATTACAACATCGGGTTTGATGCCTTTTGCTTGAATAACGCGACCCTTGGGAGTGTAATAAAGCGCGGTTGTTAATTTCAAGGCGCTTTTTTTATCAATTGGTAAAATCGATTGCACAGAGCCTTTGCCAAAGCTTCTAACGCCCATAACAATAGCTCGTTTGTGGTCTTGTAGTGCGCCAGCCACAATCTCCGCCGCTGATGCTGAGCCCTGATTAATTAGGACTACCATTGGCGTTTTTGGCATTATGGTATCAGCCGAAGCATAAAAATTGGTTTTCTTATTATTGGGGTAGCCTTTTGTGTAAACCACCAGCCCATTCTTTATTGATTTGCGCGCATCAATAAAGGTGTCAGTAATTTTTACAGAAGATCTCAGCATGCCGCCAGGATTATTCCGAAGGTCAAGGACTAAGCCTAGTAGCTTATTGTGAGATTCTTCTCGTAGTTTTTTAAGCACAGCATTTAATTCAGGTTTGGTTTTTTTATTGAAGAGCGCTATGCGCACATAGCCATAGTGGCCATAATATAATTTTCCGCGTACGGTTTTAAGCTTTATGTTAGCTCTTGTCAGGGTGAATTTTAAAGGCTTGTTTTCGCCTTTGCGTATCACATATAAAGTTACCTTGGTTCCTGCCTTACCTCGCATCATTTTAATCGCATCTCGTAACTTTAATTTAGCCACGATTCTTTTGTTGATTCGAACAATTAAATCCCCGGATTTTATGCCGGCCTTTTTTGCTGGGCTATTATCAATCGGTGTAATTACTTTAAGGGCCCCATTGCTCGGTATAACCGTAATGCCAATACCTTCAAATTTACCATTTGTGCTCATGCGTAGTTCTTTTAATGCCTCTTCATTAAGGTATGATGAATGTGGATCTAGCTTGGTTAGCATGCCGTTAAGTGCGGAATCAAAGAGTTCTTTATTATCGACCTGTTTGATATAGAAATGGTGGATGGCAGCAATAACCGTCGTTAACTTTTGTAGCTGCATTGTTGGTGTAATTGTGTGCGCGGTGGGCAAGGCTGCAAAACTAGTATTGAAAATAATGAAAATAGTTGTGCTAAGAGTTATAAAGTATTTTTTCATGTTCTACACCATAGTTTAGGATTTACAGGTTGGCCGTTATGTCGAATGGCAAAATATAACTCTGAGTTTTTATAACCGCCACTATTACCGATTGTGGCAATAGTAGTTCCACGTTGTACAGTCTCACCGACTTTTTTGTATAAACTGTTATTGCGGGCATATAGGCTCATAAATCCATGTCCGTGATCAATGATTAATAATAGTCCGTAACCTTGTAGCCATTGTGCAAATACAACTCTGCCTGTTGCAATTGCCTGCACAGGGGTTCCTTGGCGCGCCTTAATTAAAACGCCATTCCAGCGCAGTTGGCTGTGGGCAATTTGTTTGCCATAAAGATTTATAATATGCCCATGTGCTGGCCAATGTAATTTATGATGCAATCTGCTCAGGGGTGTGGCAAATACTGTGGAAGTGGAGCGTAATTTTGCAATGATGGTTTCTAGTGATTTTTTGTCATGCAGTAGCTGGTTAAGACGAGACTTCTGGGTATTTAGTTGTTTATTTATTTTGCGTAAGAGATGCAGTCGTCTATGGTGTAGATACTTGAGGTTTTGTAATTCCTTTTTCTGTCGTTCTCGTAGTAGGCGTAGTTTGTAGGTTTGTTTTATCGTTGCAGTTTTATTCTCATGTAGACTGGCAAGCGTAGTGCGTAGCTCAGTAATAGTTTTAGCCCGCGCATGACGTAAGAAACGATAGTAGGTTAACATGCGATTTAATTTGTTCGGGCTTTTGTTGCTTAAGATAACTTTTATATATGGTTGTCTACTTAGAATGTATGTCGCACTTACTTGTTTGGCTAGAATATTTTTCTGATTGGTCAATTTGCTATTGTAATAGCGGTTATCTCTGTTCAATTGTAGAAGTATTTTATGTTCGCGTAGCAGCTGTTTTGTTGTGGTATGAAACTTTGTTGTGGCTACTCCCGTTGCGGTTTCGGTTTTTTGTAGCTGGTGTTGTAACTGTGAGCGTTGTCTATGCGAGTGCGTTATGTTTTTCTTAAGCGAACTAATAGAGTGCATAACATGATGCAACTGCTGTGTTTTTGTGGTTGCCACAGCAGTTGCAATGAAGCATATGCTAACTATCGCGAGGGATAATTTTGTCCTATTTATTCTCTTCATGTAATTTAAGCAACGTTTTCCCTGTCATTTCCTGTGGTGGCGCAATATTCAATAACATTAAGAGTGTTGGAGCAATATCTGTAAGCGCACCTTCGTTGTTTATTATTTCAGCATCTCTGCCAACATAAATAAATGGTACTGGAGAAATGGTGTGCGCAGTATGTGGTTGTCCTGTTTCTGCATTTGTCATTTTTTCCGCATTGCCATGATCGGCAATAATTACCATTTCACCTTCGACACTTCGTAGCGCAGCTAGAACTTCGCCTAAGCTTTTATCAATTGTTTCGATGGCGCTAACTGTCTTGTCGAAAATACCAGTATGCCCCAACATATCGGGATTAGCAAAGTTACAAATGATGAAATCATATTTTTTAGATTTAATTGCCGCAGTTAATTTTTCTGTTAAAGCTGGCGCATTCATTTCTGGTTGCTCATCATACGTTTCGACTTTTGGGGAGGGTACTAAAATGCGGTCTTCATTTTTGAATTGCATCTCTTCGCCGCCATTAATGAAAAAGGTGACGTGTGCATATTTTTCTGTTTCGGCAATACGTAGTTGCGTTAATCCGTGATCAGCAACTACCTGGCCTATAACGTTGTGTAGCTCTTGAGGAGGGAAGGCAACTTGTGTCTTTAGGTCGGCAGCATATTGCGTCAGTGTGACATAAGCTGCAAGCTTTGGTCGTGCCTGGCGAGAGAAGCCGTCGAAATTATCATCAGTAAAGGCATAGCTCAGCTCTCGGCCGCGGTCTGCGCGGAAATTCATGAAGACAATCGCGTCGCCATCACCAACAGTAACAGGGGCTTCGTCTGGCCCATGAATGCACGTCGGTTTTACAAACTCATCAGTTTTGTCGTGGCTATATGATTCTTCAAGCGCTTGTTGAGCTGTGGGTGCAGTGAGCTCACTTTTTCCTTCAGTTAGCATTTCGTAAGCTGCTTGGACGCGCTCCCATCTTTTATCACGGTCCATCGCATAGAAGCGACCGGTAATCGAAGCGATTTTGCCACAACCAATTTTCTGGAAAGTCGCCTCCATTGCTTGCAGATAAATCTCCGCTGATTTCGGAGGAGTGTCTCTGCCATCAAGAAAAGCATGCAAATAGATATTCTTTAAGCCGCGTTGAGCAGCAAGTTCAGCCATCGCTTGTATTTGCCTGGTGTGACTGTGAATGCCGCCAGGAGAAAGTAGACCGAAAATATGCAGCGCATTGCCACTGTCTTTTACTTGATCGACAGTTGCAGTTAAAACGTTATTAAGAAAAAACTCGCCGCTTTTAACTGCGAGGTTAACGCGGGTAAGATCTTGTGGGGCCAGGCGACCAGCGCCGATGTGTAGATGTCCAACTTCGGAATTTCCCATTTGCCCTTCTGGAAGACCAACAGCCAATCCCGATGCTTTTAATAATGCATGCGGGCATTGCTCCCAAAGTTTGTCAAAATTAGGGGTTTTAGCGGCAGCGATTGCGTTGCCTGTTTCTTCTTCACTATATCCCCAGCCATCAAGAATCATCAGCATAATTGGTCTATGTTGTAACATGTCTATACCCCACGAAAATGAAAAGATCGGCATTGTAACGCACCGGGTGAAGTGTGTATACTCACGCCCATGAATCAATTTACCGTATTTTTACAGAATCATTGGGTGATGTGGTTAACGCTTATTATCGTTGTGGCGCTCATCATTTATGAAGAGACGAAGCGTAATGTTGGTGGTGTTCTAAAAATCGGCGCGCAGCAATTAGTAAACTTCATGAATCATCATGATGCAGTTGTTGTTGATTTGCGCTCCAAAGAAGAGTTTACACATGGCCATTTGTTATCAGCGCTTAATATAGAGCGCGCTGATTTTGAAAAAAACATTCATCAGTTAAAGAAAAATAAACCAGTCATTTTGATTGGCAGTATAGGTAAGGCTGCACTTACCGCAGGCATGCTGTTGAAGAAGCAGGGCTTTGAAAAAATATATGTTTTAGATGGTGGAATGGTTGCTTGGCAGAAAGCTAGTTTACCATTGGTTAAAGATTAAGCTGGAGATAATATTATGACTGAAGAAGTTAAGAGTGATGATAATAATGCGCCGGAGTTTGCTATCCAAACTCTCTATGTTAAAGACTTATCATACGAGGCTCCAAATGTGCCGCAAGTGTTTCAAGAGGATTGGCAGCCTGAAGTGAATTTGGATCTAGACGTTAAAAGCAATGAGCTAGAAGAGGGTGTTTATGAGTCTATTTTAAAAGTTACAGCGACAGTTAAATTGCCGAAGAACACAGCATTTCTGGTTGAGGTTGAACAAGCTGGTATTTTTACGGTCAAGAATTTTGAGAAAGATCAACTGCATGCCATGCTTGGTAGTTTTTGCCCAAGCGTTTTATTCCCATATGCACGTGAAGTTGTTTCCGACATGGTTATCAAAGGTGGGTTTCCTCCGCTATATTTAGCTCCAGTTAATTTTGATGCTTTATATCAGCAACAAATGGAAGCTGAGAAAGAGGGTGGAGACACAGGTGAAGGGAGAATAATTCATTGAGATTAGCTGTTTTAGGTGCTGGAGCTTGGGGAACTGCGCTTGCGCTTCAGCTAGCTAATAATGGTCACGATATTCATCTTTGGGAGTTTGACAAACGTCTAGTAAAAATTCTTAAAGAGGAGCGCCATAATTCTGTCTACTTGCCCGGTATTGTTCTACCAGAAAATATTTTTATCTATGATGATATTTTAGAGGCAATAAAAGATATTCAGGATATTTTTCTTGTTGTTCCAAGTCATGCTTTTCATGGCACGCTTTTAACTATAGATGGTTATCTCGCCGATGGTGCACGAATTGCGTGGGGTACTAAAGGTTTTACTCAGGAAAATCAGTTATTACACAATGTCGTTGCTGATGTTTTTGGCGAGATTCCAATGGCAATTGTTTCAGGGCCTACTTTTGCTAAAGAAGTAGCTATGGGGTTACCGACGGCAATTACAGTTGCGGCCAATAACAATGATTTTGCTAAAGACTTAGCGCAGCATCTGCATTCAGATAGTTTCCGTGTATACACCAGCAGTGATATTGCGGGAGTTGAGGTTGGTGGTGCGATTAAAAATGTTTTAGCTATTGCTGTTGGTATTGCCGATGGTATGGGTTTTGGTGCTAATGCTCGCTGTGCACTTATTACGCGTGGTTTAGCTGAGCTTTCACGCTTAGGAATGGCGTTAGGTGCCAAGCAAGAGACTCTTATGGGTCTTTCTGGGCTAGGCGACCTTGTCTTAACCTGTACAGATGATCAATCACGTAATCGTCGTTTTGGTATTGCTATTGGCCAGGGGGCTGATAAGCGCACGGCAGTCGACGCTATTGGGCAAGTGGTTGAAGGGATTGCTGCAACACGAGCAACATATGAGTTAGCGCAGCAACACGGCATCGATATGCCGATTACAGAACAGATTTTCAACATTCTTTATCATAATGCGAATCCAGAAGAAGCCGCGCAGGCTATACTGGGGCGGTCCCGTAAGAGCGAATAGGGACTGTTGCGAACCGAATTTATGCGGCATTAATGCGAGAAAAACCGTCTCAAAACATGTCCCGGACTTGATCCGGGATGCTCGTTTATCAATATAAACTGCGCGTTTTTCGCCAATTTTTCTCGCATTACTGCTCGCCTAAATTCGG
>JAGLTR010000043.1 GCA_023135155.1 Gammaproteobacteria bacterium | reverse complement strand
CCACTGAATCCAGCTAACTAAAAACGCCACCGGCACTCCAAAAGCTTCGCGCACCCAAACATAAATACCACCAGTTTGTGGCCAGGCAGTCGCCAATTCAGCTGAAACCAAAGCGCTCGGAAGGAAAAACGCCAACCCACATACGACATAATAGAAGACCAAAGCTAACCCATAATGCGCACCCATCGGGATGCCGCGTAAGCTATCAATAGCGATGACATTAATCATCACTAATGTGAAAACATTCATCGTTGGTTTAATTTTACTTTGTTGCTCTGCACTCATCTCACTCTCCTCACCATATACAAAAAAACCCGGTGGGTTTACGCCTCACCGGGTTCTCAAGTAACTCACCGGAAGGCCTTGGCCTTCCACAAAAGAAGACCACTCATCTATGATGATGGTGGTTGTGTAACTTGTTTTTGTTATTAAACATTTTGTCAAGATAGCATAGAAGATTATGCTGTACAACCATCTTAGTTATCGCAAAGGTCAGATTCCATGCAAGCGCCGCCATTAAGACAAACAACATAACCTTTGGGTAGTCCGTTCCAAAAAAGCTATGTGCAATAAGTATAATAAGGCCAAGATTCCCCCAGCAAGCTATAGAGGCTGCAGTTAATTTATCCACTCTATCTTTACGCAGAGCCAACAACCAGCCTATAAGAAAAGCAATGCCAAATAATAAACTAAATACAACTAAACTACGCGCAGCAACAAACCAACTATTATGTAATAATAAGTGTAAATTGCTAGCACTAGCAAAAATAACAAGAAATATCACTACTACTGAAAGTGGCGAAATATATTCAATAGTTTTAGTGCGTATTAATGGCAACAACCAACGCACTAAAATAGCGATAATAAACGGCACAAGAATAATAGTCGCTATAAAGATTCCGAGTTTAGGTAGATTAAAATGCACACTCTTACCAAGCACTAAAAAAACCAATAGTGGCAATGTTATTGGAACCAACAAGGTAGCAAATACAACATTGGCCAAGGCTCTTTCGATATTTGCATTGAGCAACATACAAAGCGTTGGTGTAGCAACAGCTGTAGGCGCGGCAAATACCAACAAAATAGCAACCGTATTGTCACGTGGTAAAAAAGTAAAGACACTCAGTGCATAACCAATAAAATAGATAATAATTGGGACAATAACCACTGCTAATACCAGTAAATAGATCTGATAACGCCAATTAATAATCTCATGCTTAAGCCTTGAAAAATCAATTTTCATAAATGCCAAAAACAGCATTATCATCATCAAATAATTCATCGAAGGTCGCACAAAACCAGATACAGACGGCAATAAACCACCCAGGATTACACCAATAATAAAAATATAACTAGCGGCGTGATTGATATAGTTAATAACTCTATTCATTAAACTTCACCTCTCAAATATGCTATACGCTTCGTTTCGTCAAAACGCTCAATAGCATAACGCAACATTGTCCGCGGCATTTTATAATAATGCTGCTGTAAAAACTTCTCCTCTACAACTAGATCGCGTTTTCCAACTTCACGTAACATCCAGCCAACTGCCTTATGAATCAAATTCTCTTTATCATTTAGCAAAAGTTTTGCAACAACCAATGCATCCTTAAACTCACCTTGTCGAATAAAATAAAATGGTGCCAGCATAGCTACGCGCCTAACCCATAAATTATCAGCGCCCGTCCAAGTCTTCAAAACAGCTTTATTATGGGTAAAAAGATAGTGCCCAACAATATTAGGTGCACTCAAATCAACAAGATCCCAATTATTCACCTGTCGCATATTGTTAACATAAAAATCATAAATCCGCGCCGCAAAAGGCGCATCGTCTTTAGCTTTTTGATACTGTAATAACAGTATTAATAGCGCAATCATCCGTTCTTCATGAACTTTTGAGTAAAGCAACTTCTTAATATCTGCCAGTTTTAAATCACAAAAACGCTTGGCAACCTTACGCAACTCAGGAACCTTGATTCCCAAAAACTGATCGCCCTCTCCATACTCACCGACGCCAGTCTTAAAGAAGCGCGATAAAATCAAAGCCTTTTCCTTATCAGCCATATGTTGCAGTTCAGCATGTAACCTACTAATTGTATTCATTTTGTCTCATGACTAATAACTCCAAAGGTGCCACCAAGGTCGTGTTTTCAAACTACGTATACATCCCATTAACTGCCGGTGGTACAACCAAGCATTACGATCAACCCGATGCGCCACACCAATTAACCACTGTTTACGCAAATAGGTTTTACGCGCATAACCACCGATGCCTTCATGATAGGCCAGATACACGCGATATGGATCTTGAGTTGAAATACCCAACTTACGGTGCGCTTGATTTGCATACCAACCAATGAAATTTGCAGCATCATGGAAAGCATCGCGACTTGCACTACCTGCACCAGTTGAACGTTTATAAGAACGCCAACTACCATCAGTTGCTTGCGAATAACCGTACGCACTAGTAGGACGTAACCATGGAATAATCCATAACAACTTTTTACGCGGAGGCTTGGCATCAGCGCGATAATGAGACTCTTGTAAAATAATAGCCATCACAACGCTAATCGGTACACCCCAATGCTTTTGCACATCCTGCGTTGACCAAAACCATTTCGGGTATTGTCGAAAAATACTACAAATATTATTAGGATGATGCGGTGGCGCTGTTGCACAAGAAAACAGCATAGTCGCCGAAAAAACGATAAAAACAATAACCAGTAGTTTGTGCAACACTTTATTCATTACTATTTCCGAGGGATATCCGCTAACACCGCCACTAGTAATTGCCAGAATTTCGCTACAGACGAAATACTAACGCGCTCGTTTGGCGAATGCGGATCCTTGATCGTTGGCCCAAAAGAGACAATATCCAAATGCGGATATTCTTGTAGAAATAAGCCACATTCCAGGCCTGCATGAATAGCTGTAACAGTTATTTTACTGTCAAATAAACGCTCGTATACATTACCGATAAGTTGAACGGTTTTTGAACTAGGATTCGGCGTCCAACCAGGATACGAATGTTCGTGTGTTACTTTACCACCGGCCAAACGAAAGACACTGGCTACCATCTTTTTCGCCGCATCACGCCATGAATCAACTGAGCTACGCTGTGATGTTATAATATCAATCTCACTGCCAGTTTTAATACAAGCCAGATTACTAGAGGATTCAACTAAGCCAGGTATTTCCTCGCTCACTGAAATAACACCATTTGGACAACCAACAATTGCGGCTAACATATTATATTGTAACTCAGGGTCAAAAATTGTTTCTGGCATGGCAATTGCATTAACAGTTATTGTTAGCTCAGGATCTGTTTCAACAAATTCATTCTGAAACTCTTTGGCAACTGTTATGCAATAATGCAAAAACTCCGCATGACGCGCATCAGATACGACTACGTTAGCAAAAGCAGTACGTGGAATTGCAGTAAACATATTTCCACCATCGATTAAAGAAAGTGCCATATCAAACCGATTCGTTGCTTGCCATAAGATCTGCGCCAATATCTTGTTAGCATTCCCCAGACCCGCATGGATATCCACACCTGAATGACCACCTTTTAAACCATCAACAAGAATTTGGTAGGCACGTGTGTTTTCAGAGGGTTTAATTGTCGTGTGTGGAAATTCAATTAATGTATTAACACCACCAGCCGAACCAATAATAAGCAACTCATCATCTTCTATATCAAGATTCAACATGATTTCACCAGACAACATGCCAGCCTTCACTGCATAAGCACCGGTGTAGTTTTGCTCCTCATCGGTCGTAAACAACACCTCTAAAGGCCCATGCTCAATATCTGTAGACGCCAAAATAGCCATAGCAGCAGCGACACCTATACCATTATCCGCACCAAGTGTAGTTTCATTGGCGCGCACCCAATCACCATCACAAACCATCTCAATTGGATCTTGCTGAAAGTTATGAGAGCTTCTGGCACTTTTCTCACCCACCATATCTAAATGTGCCTGTAAAATAACGGTCTTACAATCTTCCAATCCAGGTGTAGCGGGCTTCTTAATAACAATATTATTAACCTCGTCACGCAACACCTCTAAATTTAAATCTTTAGCAAAACTTTCTATATGTTTTGCCAATTGTTCTTCATCGCCTGTCACATGTGGAATCTGACAGATTACAGAAAAATATTCCCATAAAAGTGTCGGTTCAAGCGACATTATTGTTTTTGTACCCATATACTTACTCCAAGCTATTTAGACTTAATTTTTACCGCAACAAATAACGGAATAGATGCCAACTGTATAACTACAGAAAACGCTACCAGAAGAATGATTGATCTACTATATAAAACCCCCATTAAAGCGCTACCTAAAAACCAAAAGATTCCATAACAAGCATTAAATATTCCATAAGCAGAACCACGTTTTGCCATAGGGATCATATTGGCAATAATCGCACGCATAAGAGAAATCTGCGATCCCATACCAATACCCCAGAGAATCATACCAACGAACGCCATTTGGAAACCACCCAAAAATACTAGCGGAGCGAAAAATGACGATAAAACAACTAACAAAATGAGCACTGAATAACCATTGTGGTCATACCACCTTCCAAACATGATTGCCGTAATACCACTAACCCCCAAGGCAACCGAATATAAAACTGGAATCCAAACAACAGAAAATATCGCCTCTTTCTGAAAGTGGAACGCAATCAGAGGAAAATCTGCGTAGCCAGCCGCAACTAATGCTGAGGCAAACGCATAAATCCAAAATATTGACGACTTTGACGTCTGTTTACGTTCTTCAAAATATTTTGTTTCCAAATCTCTTGGACGCGGATAATAGCGACTTGTAACTACCAAAACAACAAGCGCCATAACCGCTGGAATAACTAGAATTAAAAAGCTCGTTTGATAACCATCATGACGAAAATACAATACCACCGCCACAATCAAGGGGCCAAGCATAGCGCCAACCTGATCAAGCATCTTATGCAACCCAAAACCCCAGCCACGCCCAATTTTCTCTGTTGCATGCGCCAACATTGTATCGCGCGCAGGTGAACGCATAGCCTTACCCATACGCTCAATGATCAACAACATTGCCACATATTCCCAGTGACCAGCGAAAGCCATCAACGGTACAGCAATTAAAGTCGCACTATATCCAATAAATGCAACCGTCCAATAATTACCCGTTAATTCGACGATATATCCAGAAACAATCCTTAAGCCGTAACTAACTAATTCACCAAATCCTGCCACAAAACCAACGATTGTTGCGCTCGCCCCTAAAGCGCCTAAATAAGGTCCAATAATTCCGCGCGCGCCATTACTGGTAATATCAGCTAAAAGACTAATCAAACCCAACAAGATTACAAAACGCAAAACCGTTTTTCGAGTAACTCTTGTTGGATTCTTAGTAAGCAGCATTAATATCTAACACCAATCCTCAATGTTGCATCATCACCCTGACGACCTGTATCTCCATTAGCAGGAGAAAACAGTTCATCATGCGCCCACTGCAAACGTACCAAAAGGTAACGATTAACGTTTAAAGTATATCCAACAATATAACGCTCTTTAGGCATTACATGATTGCGCGTGCTATTAAAGATATATAAACCTGCAGTTTGATTGGAACGAGAATAGGTAAAATCAAGTTGATTATCACGATTAAACAGTTTGAAATTAACTCGTGCGCCTGCATCCCAAGCCCGTGGTTTCGCACCATAAACTGGATTGCTTAACGTAGTTGGAGTTTGATAGCGCAAAACTAAATCATTTGATTTTTTCAACGCTGTGACATATTGACCAAACAGTGTTACCCATTTATACCCAGCCTGAATTTGCGCAGCAGCCCCAGGAATTTTTTTACTATAAACGTAATTACCATCAGTAGTGGCAGGATTACGATCAATTGTAAACGCTCGACTTTCAGCTAACGCATTTACCTGTAGCATATTATAAATAAATTCAGCTCCAGCCATAAGATGAAAACTTGATGCGCTACCATAATTATAATGCAGTGCCGCACCACCATTGATCGCGCCCTGAATTTTTTTATTTGCAGTTTTTAGCTGTCCTTGAGAAAGATAAAGCGAACCGGTAAAACCATGCCAATTAACAACACCAACTTGTGCACCAGCAGCACGAGTAATCGATAACAATTGTGCTAACGACTGAACCATTGCATAGCGATCATTAGTGCCAAATGGTAGATAGAAAAGACCGACTTCCGCAAAAACTGGAAAATGGACAAAATTTGTTGCAGCAAAGAATGCATCATCTAAGACAACGCCGGTATTGGAGTAACGATCACCCTGCCCTTTATTAGTTTTAAAATATGCCAAGCCAACATGCGCCATAAAATACTTGGTATAGGTAGCATCGATATTGATTCCAATATTACTTAAAGCGAAATAATCATGTTCTTCACCAGCTAAAGTTTTTTGCATAGTCTTTGGTGTAATATCAAAATTACCAAATGGCGTAACATTAAACATTTTCCAAGGCCATGCTGGCAGACGTGGAATCATATCCTGGTTGTACTTCACAATGGCGGCTTGCGTATCAGTAGACACCATTCCTTTATTCTTAAATAAGCTATTATTAACTTTGCTCTTCGCGAAAACCAACGAGCTTACGCAAAAACAAAGTAACAGCCCAATAACAATCCGTCTCATAAATTTCTCCTACTTTATTTTAATTAACTTCTTACTCTGATATTCGTAATAAATTGGAACACCAGTGGCAATTTCTAAATCTAAAACCTGTTGTTCAGATAGATCATCTAAATACATAACAATTGAACGCAAACTATTACCATGAGCTACGACAAGAATGTTTTTCCCATTTTGTAGTTCCGGCAAAACAGTATCAGTAAAAAATGGAATAGTACGCGCGGCGGTATCTTTTAGGCACTCACCATTTGGAGGCGGGATATCATAACTACGTCGCCAAAGATGCACCTGCTCCTTACCGTACAATTCAGCAGTCTTCGCCTTATTATGGCCTTGTAACTCACCGTAATAACGCTCATTAAGATGCCAATCGGTATAAACTGGAACAATTGTTTCTAGCATCTCTTCGCTGTAGATCTTTGACCACTCCTGCTGCTGACCACCGTCTTGGTGTATCACTACGGGAGTTTTTTGTGAATTATTCGCCAACATCGACAGCATTGTCGTCTGCATAGCCCGCACGAGAGTCGAGGTATGAATCAGGTCAAAATTAATATCAGCAATTTTTTCACCAGCTTCTAACGCTTCATTAACACCATTTTTTGATAATGGCACATCAACCCAACCGGTAAAAACATTTTTCTTATTCCACACTGATTCGCCATGACGTAACAAAACTAATTTACTCATAACTTGCTCCATGCGTTTAGCAATCAAGAGTAATTCCCGCATAAGCGGGAATCCAATCTATTAATCTTACTCTTCTTCCGGTATCCACGCTTGCAGCACCGCGATTATTTTACGCGCTTGATCCGCACTAGAAATATTGAACTTAGATTTCTGGCGATACTCTCCATCACTTTTTTGATAACGGCGAATACTGTATTTTTCTGGACCAAATTCCTCTTTACGCTTATCCCAATCTTGGTAGCGGTAGACCATAGTTGACCAAGCACCCTTTGTTAACACAACCTTATCCAACTCTTTAACTAGTTCCTGCCCATCTTCTTCATAAGCAATCGTCAACTCATCAACTGTAGCAGCCATAAATCTCTCCTCTATTTAAAACTATGTTGTTTTATCAAGAAACGATCTTGGTGACAAGGCATATTTATATGGATAAAACCCACGCAATATCGATCAATCGTAGAGACGCCCAATTTGGGCGTCTCCCAAACACCGCATGAGACGCCCAAATTGGGCGTCTCTACGCCTAATCTATTGTTTATCAGGCACCAAAACACGCATCATCGCATCGCCACACCACTTGTAAATTCCAAAAAAAAAGCGTAAAAATGCGATCACAATTAATACCCTCTGGAGGTAACCCCATGAAAGCTCTCTCAAAACTTAAACGCGAACGCGGTATATGGATGGTTGATGCCCCAAAACCTGAAGTGGGCCACAACGACGTCTTAATAAAAATCAAAAAAACCGCCATTTGCGGCACTGACATGCACATCTACAACTGGGATGAGTGGTCACAAAAGACTATCCCAACGCCTATGATTGTCGGTCACGAATTCGTCGGTGAAGTAGTCGAAATGGGCCAAGAAGTCGAAGGTTTCAAAGTCGGTGATCGTGTTTCTGGCGAAGGTCATATCTCATGCGGCCACTGCCGTAACTGCCGCGCTGGTCGCCGTCATCTTTGCCGAGCCAATGTTGGCGTCGGCGTAACTCGCCAAGGTTGTTTTGCTGAATACCTAGCCATCCCAGCAGTTAACGCCTATCCAATTCCAGATGACGTAACAGATGACCAAGCCTCCATTATGGACCCATTAGGTAACGCCACTCACACCGCCCTTTCCTTCGATCTAGTCGGTGAAGATGTCCTGATAACAGGTGCCGGTCCAATTGGCATAATGGCAGTCGCCATTGCTAAACACGTAGGGGCGCGTCACGTAGTCATAACAGATGTAAACAATTATCGACTAGAGCTTGCTAAAAAAATGGGCGCCACAAAAGCCATTAATGTTAGTAAAACAACACTTGAAGATACTATGCAAGAGCTGCAAATGGCCGAAGGCTTTGATGTTGGCCTTGAAATGTCAGGCAACAAACAAGCTTTCAATAGCATGCTAAAAAATACAAATAACGCTGGTAAGATCGCACTCTTAGGCTTCTTGCCAAATGACACCACTATTGATTGGAACCACATTATTCTTAAAGGCCTAACCGTTAAAGGTATCTACGGCCGTGAGATGTTCGAAACCTGGTACAAAATGGTCGCCATGTTACAAAGCGGCTTAAATGTAGACGCTGTAATAACCCATCACTACCCAATTGATGAATACGCAGAGGCATTCGAAGAGATGGCTCTTGGCAAAACTGGTAAAGTAATCCTAGATTGGACCAAATAATCACCTAATCGGAGAAAAATATGAAACAAGATTTTTACGAAAACCTAAAAAACGAAACAGAAGTCCTCAAACAAGAAGGTCTCTTTAAAGACGAACGAATTATCGTTTCACAACAACAAGCAGAGATAACCGTCCAGCCAGATGACCATGTTCTAAACTTCTGCGCCAACAATTATCTTGGCCTTGCCAACAATCCTGAGCTAATCCAAACAGCTAAAGATGCTCTAGATCATTACGGCTTCGGACTGTCATCAGTTAGATTTATCTGTGGCACCCAAGACGTTCACAAAGAACTTGAAGCCCGCCTAAGTAAATTCCTAGGCATGGAAGACACCATTCTCTACTCTTCCTGCTTCGACGCCAATGGCGGCCTCTTCGAAGCGATCCTAGGCCCAGATGATGCGATCATCAGTGACGCCTTAAACCACGCCTCAATCATCGACGGCGTCCGTCTCTGTAAAGCTAAACGTTTCCGTTATGCCAATAACGATATGGCAGACCTTGAAAAACAACTGCAAGATGCTGCTGATTGTCGCTATCGTTTAATCGTAACTGATGGTGTCTTCTCTATGGATGGCATTACCGCCAACTTAGAAGCAATCTGTGATCTCGCCGACAAATATGACGCCTTAGTCATGGTCGACGATTCTCACTCAGTTGGTTTTATGGGCGCAGATGGCCGCGGCACACACGAACACTGTGGCGTCATGGGTCGCGTTGACATTCTCACCGGCACACTTGGTAAAGCCATGGGCGGCGCATCAGGCGGCTACACAAGCGGTAAAAAAGAGGTTGTAACTTGGGTACGCAACAAATCACGCCCTTACCTCTTCTCCAACACCCTGGCCCCAGTGATCGCCAAAACCTCAATCAAAGTCATAGACATACTCGAAAGAAGTGATGAGCTAAGAAAACGCGTCCATGAAAATGCCCGTTACTTCCGCGAGAAAATGGCAGCCCTAGGTTTCGATCTAGTCCCAGGCGACCACCCAATCGTCCCAGTAATGTTAGGCGACGCAATACTCGCGAAAAAAATGTCGAACGAACTACTAAAAGAAGGTATCTACGTAGTCGGCTTCTCCTTCCCAGTAGTACCAAAGGGCCAAGCAAGAATCCGCACCCAGATGTCAGCCGGCCACACAAAAGAACATATCGACAAAGCCGTAGCCGCTTTTGAGAAAGTAGGAAAACAACTAGGCGTAATTTAATCCACCATCAATGACCTCCACCAAAGGTGGGAGTGTTTTTTTCTCGTAGAGACACCCAACCTGGGTGTCTCACAAATCTCAAAAAGACGCCCAACCTGGGCGTCTCTACGAATGTTTACAAGCATCCAACGTAGCAACTGTATTAAGCCCCAAAAGATATTAAGTGGCATGTACTAATTATTGTCTAGCATAATGATCACACATCAGGCTGTTGAGGTGTATTAAAAGCTTGCGCATGCAAGCAGTAATAACGACCTTCTTAGCTTTGCCAGCAGCTAGCAAGCGATCATAAAATTCCTTATAAATGCACCATAACAGTAAGCGTTCAATTTCTTTAGCATAAGCTTGCAAAGTCAACGGTGAGTCTCGATATTCCAGCAAAAATGCTGAGATTGCCTCAGCATCATCTTTAGCGTTTAAGAATGAGGCCCCAGCGTTTTTATTATAATTATCAGTGTTAAAGGTCACTATGTTTTTACCCATAACGGCTGATGCTTCGACAGAAAGAAATAACGGAGTTATAAAGCTTTGGTGGCCTCGTTCTGCGACCAGCTGTGCGTCTGCTTTTGGCAGAGCAAAATCCTTGTTTTTGGACACTTCTCTGCCACTACATCACTATTCTAAGAATGAGACTACTATGAAATTTGACGTACAATCTTCTTGCTCAGCACAGTTTCTTTGTTGCCACAATAGCCTCATTATATCCCTCCTCAATAACTTCTTTAGCTCGATTAAATTCAAGAAGTCTAATGTGTCCCAAGCGCGGCTGAATCAACAGATCTGGAGGATCATTTCTTAGGTTCGTTACAGTAATTTGTCTTTCCATAATAGCAATAGATTTAAGCAGTACTTCAAAGATAGTTGGCTCTGGTTTTTTATCAATCCATGATTGTATTTGCGCTAAGTAAGGTATCCCAACTTTTGAAGCTATAGAGGCCATATCATTTAATGCCTTTGATATAGCATTTGTTTTATCTGTTCCTTCTCGATTTCTCGAATTATAGAACGAAGAAGAATGCAATCCTCTACCGTTAACAATGTCATGATTAAGATCAACTGCAATAACGAAATCTGCACCCATCTCTCTCACAGCATTCACAGGAACTGGATTAACTAATCCACCATCTATTAAAATAGAACCACCCCTTTTAACCGGTGTAAATATTCCGGGAACAGATATACTCGCTCTTATTGCCTCAATAACATCACCATCTGATATAACAACCTCTTTACCAGTATTCAAATCCGATGCTATAGCGCGAAATGGGAGAAATAACTCCTCTATCCTCATTCCTTTTACATGTTTGCGTACAAAAGCTGATACCTTTTTACCGTCAATAAGTCCTGATTTAGGAAAAACCACATCAAAGAAATAAATGATCTGTTTCCAATCAAGCTGTAAGACAATTTTTTCAAAAGCATCTATTTGATTAGCAGCGTAGATAGCCCCAACTAAAGCACCAATACTTGTACCAGCAATATAATCAATATGGATCCCCATCTCATTTAAAGCTCTAATTACTCCGATGTGAGACCATCCTCGTGCCGACCCACTACCTAACGCCAAACCAACTTTCCCAAGGTTTTTTCGATTACTGTTTAATAATACCACTACTTCAATCTCCTAATAAGAACACTAATCCAGCGTTTGCCGATAAACTTTCACCCCAATGACTACCACGACAAACATAAATATTAACAGTGGCCATATGTGTGGCCACACCTGTGAAAAGACATTACCTTTTAACATGATACCTCGTACAATGCGAAGATAATGTGTTAATGGCAGCAAATTACCTACCCATTCAGCCCATGTCGGCATGCCGCGGAATGGAAACATAAAACCAGATAACAAAAGAGAAGGTAGAAAAAAGAAAATAGTCATTTGAGCAGCTTGTAACTGATTTTTCGCTAAACTAGAAAAAGCAATTCCTACAGCTAAATTAGCAACAATAAACGGCAAAGTGGCTAAAATTAATAACCATAAACTCCCAAACAAAGGCACATGAAACAAGGAAAAAGCTATAATTAAAATCAACGCAACCTGAATATATCCTACAATTATATATGGTATAATTTTACCAATCATAACCTCTAATGGTTTGACTGGGGTAGCTAACAAACTTTCCATAGTGCCTAATTCACGTTCTCTAATAAGAGCAAGACCCGTAATTAAGACCATAGTCATCGTAAGCACTACACCCAACAACCCAGGCACAATATTATATGCACTTATTGCCTCTGGATTGTATTTAGCATGCAATACCATATCAACAAGTGACGAAGTAACGCGTAATCGTCTTAAATTCCCTACTAACAAAGGATTAAATACGGTTTGAGCTAAAACAGGAACTGCTCGCAATGCACTTGATGTTGCTACTGGATCAGTCGCATCTGCATCCACTGAAATCTGTGGACGCTGCCCACGTACTAATTGGCGCGTAAAATTAGGTGGAATTGTAACAACAAACTGCGCTTTCCCGGTAGCCAAAAGATTGTCAGCTTCTTTTTCTGTTTTAGCTACATACGTAATAGCAAAATAATCAGTATTTTTTAAACCTGTAATAAATGCTCTAGTAAATGGACTATGATCAGCTGATAAAATTGCAGTAGGAAGATGTCGAGGATTAGTATTAATCGCATATCCGAATAATACTAGTTGCATTAACGGGATAACAATCAGAATAGCAAATGTAATTTTATCTCGACGTATATGAATGAATTCCTTACTCATAACCGTCCATAGTCGATATAATGATATTATTCTAGTTTTCATAAGACTTACTTTCTCTGTGCTTATGGATTCTACGCAACAGAGTTATATAAATGCTTAAAATACCGCAGGGAGATACCAAATATGATAATTCCAAAAATCATAATTCCTGCAATATCATGCCAAACATAAATAAACCCATTACCTTTAAATAATACTTGGAACCCAAAATCAATATAATATCGCATCGGAGATAACAAGCTTGCATAACGCATCCAAGTTGACATACTCTCTGGCGGAGTAAAAGAGCCAGATAGAAACATCATAGGAAATATGATGAGCAGCATCATTAATGTCGCTTGAGCAATATTGCGTGCAAAAATAGCTATAGTAAGACCAAGACCTGACATAACGAATATATACACAGCAGACACCATGTAAAAGAATAAAATATTGCCTCTTAGCGGCGTG